>NZ_QGMY01000015.1 GCF_003173355.1 Methanospirillum lacunae
GAAAGGTTCACGTACGGTTCTTAGAAGGGGGGAAGAGAGTAATCTCTTCTTCCTATTCGACTAAAACAATCTTCAAATGATTACTTTAAATTATCAGAATATCTATATGATCATAATTATGGGGATGAATGATAGTTTTAATGATGAAAAGATTCAGCTCTCTCATATTTCAATAAAAGATCTATTTGGAATATTTAACCATGAAATACCAATAAACACTCGAGATCATATAACGATAATAATTGGCCCAAATGGCGTCGGGAAGACTATAATTCTTAAAATATTAATCTGGATATTTAAGTTCAATTTTGCTTCATTAATGGAAATTCCATTTACTTCTCTAAAACTTGATTTTAATCCAAATTATTCACTTACAATTAAAAAAGAGAGAATAAAAATCAATTCTGAAAAAGAAGTCCATACAATTCTAAATTTTTACTTAAATTCTCCAGATAGTAATAGTCCTCGTCATTGGCAATATAATCCATCATCATTACTAGAATCAAATAGATATATTAAGGTCTTTAATGGTTGGGAATTCTCAGATGAGGATATTGATGATAATATTGAATGGATCGGTTTAAATAATAAAAATTCAGGTCGGCACAGAGTTGTTCATACACGAAGAAAAAAAGAATCACAAATTGAACCTTGGCTCATCTCTTTTTTACAAAAAATAGACATTCACCTAATAGAAACTCAAAGATTGTTAATTATTGATCGGGGTTCAGATAATGAATATAATCAATACAAGAACGTTACCTCGAAGCGCAATTTAAAATATGTGGTAGAAGCTAATTCTCAGGATTTAGTAGAAAAAATAAAAGAGATTAGTTTAGAGAACAATGCGATCTCACAATCACTTGAAAGGACATTCCCAATTAGATTAGCAAAATATCATAATGAAGGGAATATATCTGTATCTGACATTCAAAGAGAACTGGTTAATCTCGAGCAAAAAAGAAATGAACTTGCAAAAGTAGGGTTAGTTAAAAAAGAAGAGATTAATCTTGAAGAATTATCGGAAATTAATCCTGAAAATATTTCGATCTTATCTGTGTATATTTCTGATGTTAAGGAAAAATTAAAAATATTAGATAAATTTTATGAAAAAGTACATCTTTTTACTGACATCATATCTAGTCGATTTTTATTTAAATCAATAAGTATCGACCAGAAATTGGGCTTCTCATTTAAATCAAAAAATGGAGCCTCGATCCCTTTATCGGCATTATCATCCGGTGAACAACATGAATTAGTTCTAATTTACAATCTATTGTTTAAAGTAAATAATAATGCATTAGTTTTAATTGACGAACCAGAATTATCTTTACATGTATGCTGGCAAGAACAATTTATTAATGATATTCAGAAAATTGCCGATATAATTGGTTTTGACATAATTATTGCAACCCATTCTCCCGAAATTGTCAGTAATAAACTGAATCTAACTGTTCAATTAAACGGTGATTAGGTTGGCATCTCGTCAAAATGCTGAAGTGATTTACACTTCACTTGTAATGAAGAGACAAATTGATAAAAGGGCGATAATCGTTGTTGAAGGAACAACCGATGAGAGAGTTTTCTATCGGTTTTTTGGAGATGAAAAAGTTCGATATGAGATTACTTATAATAAGGAAAAGGTTATTGATGTCGTAAATTTTGCTAATAGAGATTCATTTTGTGGTTTATTTGGTATAATTGATTGTGATTATGATTTTATATTGAATATGTGTAAAAATATTCCCAATTTACTGTATACTGACTCTCATGACATCATAACAATG
Source organism: Methanospirillum lacunae (assembly GCF_003173355.1). Classification (NCBI taxonomy): domain Archaea; kingdom Methanobacteriati; phylum Methanobacteriota; class Methanomicrobia; order Methanomicrobiales; family Methanospirillaceae; genus Methanospirillum; species Methanospirillum lacunae. The sequence goes on from NZ_QGMY01000015.1 coordinate 1,788, forward strand.
ATTTTTTATTCTAATGCATTTGATTTATTTTTAAGGGAATATGGATATGATCCTGAAATTCTTAAAATAAATCCAAATGTTCTAATTACTCTTTTAAACATTGTTATGCCTTTAGGGATATACCGACTATTAATTGAACAAAATAAGAGTTCCATCCAAGTTCAAATTAAAAATGCAAAAATTGAAGATTTTCTAGACTTTAACAATTTTTCTTTCAAGATAGAAGAATTTATTAACAATACATTAATTCCAAATAATGATGAAGGAATTAATACTATCTCAATAATGAAGAAAATTAATGAAAACCTTAAAAACACATCGGTAGATATTTGGCATATCTGTAAAGGTCACGATCTGATTGTAGTATTATCTCAATTTTTAATCTTGAAAATTGGAAATAATCGAAAAGGAAAAAAACTGGATAATGACTTAACAGAAGCAGCACTAAGGGCTTATTATGAAATGAATTTTTTTATCTCAACTAAATTATTTAAGTCTATAGTTGATTGGAATCTTAAAAATAGGGATTATTTATTTATAAATAATATTGAATGAGTGAAATAAATCTATTGTAATGGTAATAATGAAGATATGTGTTTGAAATATTTTATTTAGAATATCCATCTAAAATGAAAAATTACTTAATATTTTTTTACCTATTTTAACATAAAAATGGCTAAATATTGAATACATTATTTACTTTATCTGAACTTTGTTCTATGAATAGGTTCTACAAAAAAATGGACAAATAATCACAAAATAATTAATTTTTTTGAGAAATTTATATATTATTATGCAGGCATTTTAAATAAAACAAGATTTCTATTTGTAACCAATTCAAGACTGATTTTTGTTTATTGTAGATATTAACAAATATTTGCATTTTGTGGTTAAAACGCTATTCCCATATGTTTTATTATTCCTGATGTATTAGAGATTAAAATTCAAGAATTATATTTTTCCATGCATGCATATACACGTCATAAACATATTCAGGGAGAGGTGACTTGTAATGAGCCCATTGAACTCCTGATACTCCGTGGGTGAGGATATATGATCGGTTAGAATCATTCCAACAGATAGCATCACCATGTTGTTCCGCAAACTTTCGTAAATCCCCAAGAATGAAATGATGCTGACATCGGGATAAAGGAAATTTTTTATGTTTAAGCCACATGTTGATGGAATGATAACTAGATAGCAACTCATCATTTTCCCTCCCTGATATTAAACAAGACAGTGGCTCTATCAAATGAGGATGAATGGGAACATAATGAGCCATCCTGATTTTATCCTTGTCCGATGGAATAGACATGCATGGCTTATCTGTACCTAATGCTTTCCTAACATCACCAACTGTAATTTTTGATAACGTGGCCTCACTCCTTTGACCTGTGTATGCTCCAAGCAGAATTACGGTCCGATATTGCATAGCGCGGTCTGAACTAATCTCATCAGTTCTTTCAGCTTCATTGATCCTCTCAATCATTGTACTGATATCGTCAAGGGTTACAATCCGAGATGTAACACATTTCCGAGTTTTTTTAGTTTTTGGTAGTTCAAGATATACTGTAAATGCAGAGTATTTCGGATTCATCGTTACCCTTCCAAGGTGATTGAGAAAAGATATAGCAAATCCCAAGGTTTTCACATGAGAGTCATAGGATTTGTATAAATTTAAGACAAAATTTCGATATTCACACAACGACGTATCGTTTACCATTCCTTGCGTATGATCCCAAAATTGCTTTGCAGCCCTATCAAGCCAGTCTATCGACTTGGGTGATAACCCGTGACATCGATTATCAAGATATAAAGAGAGATCTTCTTGCAAATAATATAATTCAGATCTAATATTATCCTCGTGCGCCTTATTTTTTAAAATAGGCTCAAATTTTACACGGCGGAGGTCCGGAGTTCGAATCTCCGTGGGCCCATAAAATTCTTTTTTATAGAAAAGTATACGTTTGTCTTCCTGTATTTTTATCGAAGATTTTTTTAATCAACGAATTTATTTACCTCATTACTCCCTACTGAATTATATGACTCGATGGATTGTTGTGTTATTATTGTTTCTTCTTTTTGTGGGAATAGCATTCGCTGATAGTGATAATAATACACCTACGACTTCAAATGCATGGAATCAGAAGGCCTTTTCATTACAAAATTTAGGAAAATTTCAAGAAGCTCTGAATGCTTCTAACCAGGCAACTCAACTGAATCCCAACAGTACCCAAGCTTGGAATACTCAAGCGTCAATTTTGATACATCTTGAGCGATATGAGGAAGCTCTTGCTGCAATAAATCAAACACTTCAATTGAACCCAACAAATGCCTATGCTTCCACAACAAAAGACATGCTACTTGAGAAATTAGGTATAACTGATGAATCATCAGATACCGATCTCGTCCAAAAAGCAATAAAATTGTCAAATACAAAGAAAATGGATGAAGCATTAACAACGATTAATGAAGCAATAGCGCAAGATCCCAATAATATCAAAGCATGGGATGCTAAAGCAACAATAATGTTAAAATTTGGAGATCGGGAAAGAGCGGTTGATGCACTTAATCACTCTGTCCAACTAAATCCAGATAGCACATTTGCATGGCATACCCTGGGTTACACGTACATTAATTTAGACAGATATGAAGACGCTATTAAAGCATATGACGAAGAATTGCGATTAAATCCAACATCAGGTGATACTTTAAATAACAAAGCATATGCTTTACAAAAACTTGGGAAATATAACGAAGCGCTAGAAGTAATTAATCATGCTCTTGAGTTATATCCAAATGCATCTATTGAGTTACAAACGAAGAACAGTATATTGTCTCACTTAAAATGAGAACCCGGTCTATTTTTTTAACATCTCATCAAGGATCTCTGCCGCTCCCCGGACCAACTCCGGACACACCTTCTTTGCAGCTCCAACCCTCTTTGATTCTGCCAGTTCTTCCGGGATCGCCATATTATACCCCAGGAGATCAGGACACTGAATAGATCCAAATCTAGAGATAAACTTCTCTATAAACTCTTTATCAAGAGAATAACTCTTCTCTCTCCATTCTGGCTCCTGGAGAGAATTCATCCCGTTAGCCAGACCAAGAACCAGTATGGCACCACTGACTGCCCCACACATATTCCCGGTCCTGCCAATGCCTCCTCCAAAACCAGTCGAGATCTTTCGTGCCAGAGCCGGGTCGAGTCCATATTCTTTTGCATACACTGAAAAGACTGACTGGGAACAGGAATATCCTTCAGCTAGCAGATCAACTGCCTCTTGTGCATGATCCATATTCATGTATCCTCTCATACCGGGATATCAATATCGAATAGGTCCGAAATATTCTTATCTCAAGAATTAGGACAAAATGTCAATCTAAATCTGATAAAAAACCTGGGTCTCTGATAGATCCATAGACTTAACTTCTTTTCAGATACATACTCACGAGCGCTATAGGGTAGATTTTTTACATTCTCTCCGTTGCCGAATTTCCAGGATATTCCCGTCCTTTGAGAGACTGGCCTTTCTATCTGGTAGTGCAGGAGAGTGGAATCACATGAAACAATTTCTGACAATCCTTTCTATCCTGATAGCCTGCCTGGTAATTATTGGGATATCTACCGGATCATCACAGAATGAATCCCCATCGGCAATAGTAAAGACAGACGCCGGTTTGATATCAGGTGTTCAGCAGGATAATCTCCGTGTTTTTCACGGCATCCCATTTGCTGCACCACCAACCGGAGAACTACGATGGAAACCGCCAGCACCCCCGATACCCTGGGATGGTGTGAAAGAGACAAAGGAATATTCTGCAACCTGTCCACAGCGGGTTTCCACCGGTAAGACTCCCTCATCAGGATCACAGCCGCTCAACATGAGTGAAGACTGCTTGTGTCTCAATGTCTGGACCCCGGCACAGAGTGATGACGAAAAGCTACCGGTTATGGTCTTTTTCTATGGAGGGGGATTTGCTGATGTGGCTGGATCCATGCCGGTCTATAATGGAACCACTCTGGCAGAAAAGGACGTCATCGTGGTCACTCCAAATTACCGGCTTGGAGCGTTGGGTTTCCTTGCCCACCCTGAACTTGATGCCGAATCTATCCATAATAGTTCAGGAAATTATGGAATCCTCGATCAGATCGCTGCCTTGCAGTGGGTCCAGCGTAACATCGAATCGTTTGGAGGTGACCCATCCCGGGTGACACTATTTGGGCAGTCAGCGGGAGCGGAAAGTATTCTCGTACATCTGGCAAGCCCGGAGAGTAAGGGTCTTTACCAGCAGGCAATTGTTCAGAGTGGTCCTTTCTGGGCGGATGGGGCGATTATCAATGCCACCCATTCCAAAGCGGATGCTGAACAATTTGGTGAATGGTTTGCACAAAAACTCGGATGCTCCGGGCCTGATGCCATTAAACAGATGCGAAATATCAGTCCAGAAGACCTGATCAATGCTACACCCTGGACACCGTCCTCATTCTGGAGTACCCACACGGTCATGTTTGAGCCAACGGTTGACGGTTGGATTCTCCCTGACACCCTGGATACTGTGTTCCGTCTCCACCAGGAAAATCCGGTCCCTCTCATTATCGGAAACAATGCCAATGACGGAACAACCCTTTCGGCTGATGCCAATATGACGGTTGATGAGTACATAACGTTCCTTACAAACCGGTTCGGGGATAAAGCAGGTGCGGTTCTTGAAAAATATCCTGCTAATACAACTGCTGACGTGCAGCTCAGACTGGCAGAGATCATGACTGATTACGATTTCAGTGACTCGGTGAAGTTTGCAGCTGGATCCATGGGAGATATCAGCCCTAACACGTTCATGTACCGGTACTCGTATGTCCTTCCCGGGCAGCCATTAGGTGCTTTTCATGGAAGTGAGACGTTACTGTTGTTTAATGTTCCAGGAGTTCAATCCGATCCGGCAGTGGCCGCGAATGTAGTAGATCTCTGGACACGGTTCGCGAAGACCGGAGATCCAAATGGTGGAATGAATATTACCTGGCCGAGTTACACCCTGAAGAAAGATCAGTACCTTGATATTGATACGGTCCCGGTAGTGAAAACCGGGAATTCAACGATTGCTCTATTACAAGACCTGGAATCATAACCTGATCTCCGGGACTTTTTTTTACACATTATTTCTCCGGCATAATTTATTGAGATCATACGATTATCTGCGATTTAAAGGCGAATCCGGTATGAGTATATGAAAAATCGGGAACATGAGTAGTACATCATTTTAAATAGAGATTGTTTCAAGTAGAAACATGAAACCATTGGTGGTACCAGGAATAGTGCTTGTATTATTCCTTATTGGCGGCATCGCTGGAGCCTATCCTATAGATTCCACGGTTGTTACTACCCTGAATCGTACTATCATTCCCGTTGCCGTGCCTCTGACATCACCTCAGATCCTTCCTGATGATGTCTCCAACTACTCGGTATATGGATATGGGGTATGGAAGTTCGGAGATGGACTTGGTTATGAAAAAAGGATTGACCTGATGCCAACCGGTTACTCCTATGCATCGGAGAACGGTTCTGCAAAACTGCTCCGGTTTTTTGACATGACAGATGTTCACATCACTGACAAAGAGACTCCCACACAGGGTATCTATTTTGGGTACAAAGGGGGTCAGTCATCAGGGTATTCACCGGTAATGCTCTCATCCACTCAGGTTCTTGATGCTGCTATCCAGACCGTGAACGCCCTCCATACTGAAGATCCGTTTGACTTTGGTATCGCTCTTGGTGATGTTGCCAACAACGAACAATACAATGAAATCAGATGGTTCATTGATGTCATGGACGGGAAAAGAATAAACCCTGATTCAGGTGTCAAGGATGACCCGGTTCCCGGACCACTGAATGATTACCAGGATGTGTACCAGGCAGCAGGACTGAATAAGTCGATACCCTGGTATGAGGTTCTTGGCAATCACGATCACAACTGGATCGGAACAAATCCCCCTGATGGTTACCTGAAATCGAACTATACCGGAGCCTACATCCTGAATATGGGTAATATTTTCACCAATCCTCTTGGTATCAAGAGCCGTGGATTCTATATGGGTGCAATCGATGGAAGAACGGTGAATGGAGATATCATCGGAGTTGGGAATGTATCTGATTTCAAAACACCTCCAAAAGTTCTGGCTGCCGATTCAAAACGCCGTGTCCTCACAGTTCCTGAATGGATGGGTGAATTTTTCAATACGACTTCAAACCCGAAAGGTCATGGGTTCAATAAATCTGACGCAGATTCAGGTTTTGCATGTTATTCGTTTGAACCTAAATCAGACATTCCGATAAAGGTCATTGTGCTTGACGATACCCAGAATGCGAACGATACTGATGTTGGCGGGTACGGGCATGGTTCACTTGATAATGAACGGTTCACCTGGCTTGTAAACGAACTGGATCAGGGTCAGGCTGAAGGCAAACTGATGATCATTGCTGCTCACATCCCGATAGCAACAGAGGCAAGTGGTTCTTCTCTTGATGAATATACCGGATGGAGCTCGGTTGCTGAGATATCAGAGCAGCAGCTGCTTGATACTCTGCATACCTATCCAAACCTGATCCTGTGGATAGCAGGACATCGACATGTCAATGCCATTACTCCGCAGATATCACCGGATCCTGATCACCCGGAACTCGGATTCTGGGAGGTTGAGACCTCATCATTGCGTGATTTCCCACAGCAGTTCAGGACTTTTGATATTGTCAAAAACAGCGATAATACGATCTCTATCTTTGCAACAGATGTTGATCCGGCAGTAAAAGATGGAACGATTGCTGCAAAGTCACGTTTCTACGCCGTGGCAGCAGATGAAATATTTAACAGTTCTATTCCGTATAAGCCAAGCGGGTCATATAATGCAGAGCTCGTTAAACAAGTAACTCCTGATATGCAGGAGAAGATTCAGAATCTGGGAACCCCCCAACTCTCCTGATTTTTCCGAAAATGTATCATACCTCTTTTTCACGGATGAAATGGTCTATGGGTGAAGTTCTGGTATAACTGATTGTCAGGCAACAGGCTCCCTGTTTCGGCCAGTTCAAAAGGAAAGCAGTACGTACATTCATTCACTCTCCAGAATGAACCGATGAGAGAGAATGAACTGAATATGAAAAAGAAGAGAGTGTTACAAGTCACTTTACAATTGGAGCAGCCCCGATATCAAGATAGGCTCCATCTTCGGTGTACTTCGGCCAGGAGACATTCATTCCACCATTCGGATCCCCGGTCTTTGCAAACCGGGTCCAGAGATCGATCATGTTCTCTCTGACTGAATCAGTTACCGGGTTTTCAGGTAATGGGACACCAAAGAGGAGCATGGTCTCGCTGCCATGGAATGCTCCGTAGGGTTGCCCGGGAAGGACATACGAGTACTGGTACCGGTATGTATCTGGGCTTATATTTGCCATGGATCCTGCTACAAATTTAACCGGGTCAGTAAAGTCATAATCTGTCATGATCTGTTCCAGTCTGAGCTGTACTTCTGCGGTTGAATTTGCAGGATATTTCTCTAAAACCACACCGGATTCATTCCCAAACCTGCTCTGAATAAAGGTGCTGTACTCCTGGACACTCATGTTGGCGCCAGCTGCAAGGGTTGTTCCATCATTAGCATTGTTTCCGATGATGAGTGGAACCGGATTCTCGCGATTTTCACGAAATACTGTTTCCGGTGATTCCGGTATAACCGAGCCGTCGATTGTCGGCTCAAAATGCGGAGTATTCACCATCTTAAACGAAGAATTCGGCCAGGGTGTTGCATTGGTGATATCCTGGTAACTCAGGGTACGCATCTGCTTTATCGCATCAGGGCCTGAGAAACCAAGGCTCTTTGCATATGCCTCTCCAAGCTGTTCAGCATCAGCCTTGGTGTACAGGGCATCAATCTCTGCTCCCTTTGTCCAGAAGGTGCCACTCTCTACGATTGCCTGTTGATAAAGCTCTTTCGTCTCTGGATTTGCCAGATGAATGAGAATACTTTCTCCTCCGGCAGACTGCCCAAATATTGTCACCCTGGATGGATCACCGCCAAAAGATTCGATGTTTCTCTGCACCCACTCCAGAGCAGCAATCTGATCAAGGAGCCCGTAGTTACCAGAACTATTCTGTGAAGACTCTGCATCCAGTTCAGGGTGAGCAAGGAATCCGAGAGCTCCTACCCGGTAATTGGGAGTGACCACAATGACACCCTTTTGTGCAAGAGCCGTCCCGTTATAGAGAGACATAGAACCTGCAATCTTTCCAAATGCTCCACCATAGAAAAAGACCATGACCGGGAGCTTTTCGTTGTCACTCTTTGCCGGGGTCCAGACATTGAGATACAGACAGTCCTCGCTCATGGAAAGATTCGGATCTGCAGCAATCGGCTGGGGACATGCCGGTGAAAAAGCCGTTGTTTCCTTGACCCCTTCCCATGGACTCACCGGCTCTGGTGCTCTCCATCGAAGTTCTCCGGTAGGGGGAGCAGCGAATGGAATTCCAAGATATACCCTGAGTCCATCCTGTACTAATCCTGAGATAAGACCAGCATCGGTTTTGACCACCGCTGATGGCGTCTCATTCATGGATGCTCCTGCAGAAATCCCGATAAATAACAGGCAGATTACCAGGAAAAAACCAACGTTCTTGTGTATGTTCATATGATCCTCCACTTTTTCCCGTCTGTAATTGGTCTTCCTTCATCTGAAAAGGATAGATTACTGAAAAACATCGGGATTTCTTTACAATAATGCCAGAAACCAGAGCACTTTTGATATCTATTCGGCTATGAACGATTAAGACTTTGTATCACAATGATACAGAAATCTAAAGGTTATGAAAATGAAGTTCAAGACCGTAATGTGCTCAGTCAAACAACAGAACGTGGAATGTCAGGGATACCTAAGCAACTTAACCGAAGTTTTCAGAAACTTTTTTTTATACTCCATGGCTAAGTACCAACCATGAGAAAAATTCTCATTGTCGTGGGTATCGTAATGGTACTTCTTCTTCTGGTGACCGGGTGTACAAGTCAGACTGAATCAAAACCAGTTTCCACCCCGGCCACAACAGCCCCTACAGCAACAATCACTCCAAGTCAGACTGAAATCGTTTCTGCTCCGGTTAAGGCTGCAGCTTCAGACTCTTCCCTCCTGGGAACATGGTATCTGAAACTCATGTCTGATCAGAATGGTACCGCTCTGGTTCAGACGATAAATCCGGAGACAACAGTCATCTTTGAGGATAATGTAAACCTGACCGGGTATTCTGGCTGTAACAATTACATGGGCAGTTATACTCTGACTGGGAAACCAGACGCAGATGGAAAAGGAATAACCATTGGCCCTCTTGCGTCAACGAAAAAATACTGTCAGGATGGAGCCTCTACAGAAACAACCTATCTGCAGATCCTTGAAGGTGCAACATCATACCTGGTAAATGAAAACAAGGAGTTGTCGATTACTGACAATGCTCAAAATACACTCGTATACCAGAGGACCCCGTATAGCACTACATCAGTGCCAATGGGCTCCTAATATTTTTGAATAGATTATTGATTTACCGTCCTATTCAAAAAAGGACGTTCGGTTTCTTTTTTCCTATCGATTGAATATCAACACAAACTATTCCTTCAGATTGCTTGTAGCATTTATACGATGAGAAAAATCCTTTTATTAACATTCACAGTTTCAGCGTAAGCATTACATGTTATGCTCATCTTTTTGACATAGTTTTCCGTACCCATAATGTTTTATAAAAAAAGACCGGACTTTCTCAGACTCCACCCATCCATGATCGAGCCGGGATACAAGGTTGTTGATATGATCTATTTGCTCTAATACAATTCTGCTCTCCTCGTCATCATGAAGGGATATAATTGACATAATGACTGCAAGAGGGTTCCTGATTTCATCATTTAGTATCTGGAATTGCTCCATATTTTTCTCAATCTGAATTATCCCCTGCTTTTCCATCTCTTTATCAAATAAGACCTGTATGGTAATATCCCGTGACAAGGCGATAATCTGAGTTATATTATTTGTGCGGGATAAAATTGGAACAAAGATAGTATCCAACCAGAACTCATCTGAATCAAGTTTACCCTGCAGAGTAATGCGCTGGTACCTTCCTTCACTGAGAATTGAATCAAGAGATCGTTGTACCTGATCTACCAGTTCCTGTGGAAATATATCAGATAACTCAATTTTGGATTTTCCAATTCTCTCTTTCTTGAAGAATTGGATTGCATAGGAGTTTAAATATGCAATTGAATAATCACGGTCAAATATTATTATAGAATCCTGGGCGAGTTCAGCAATAGCCCGATATCGTCTCTCACTTTCCATCAGTTTCTGATCCAACTCATGTTTGTAGAGAGCCATCATGATACTGGTTTTCAGGTTCTTTTCTTCAAACGGTTTGATGATATACCCGAAGGGTTCACTCTCTATCGCCTGAAATATGGTACTGTCATCTGCCTGTCCGGTGAGATAAATCACAGGAATATTAAATTGCTCTCTGATATGGGTTGCAGCAGTAATGCCGTTCATCTCTCCGTTGAGAACAATATCCATCAGAACGATATCAGGCTTTAATTGTTCTGTTGCCTTTATTGCTCCCTCACCAGTATCTTCAACTCCAACAATCTCAAATCCCATCCCCCCAAGAAGAAGATTTAAAGCTGAAGCGGTGATAAACTCATCTTCAATAATGAGGATTTTTTTATTCTGTGGTATTAAATTCACAATGAATCCCTTTTAAGATCAATTGATGGAAATGAGATAATAAAGTGTGTACCATTATCTTTTATTCTAGTAACTGTTCCTTTCAATTGTTTGGTCAGGCCATATATAAGTGATATCCCAAGAGTCGCCGGGTGGACAACGTCTACATGTTCAGGAATTCCAACTCCATCATCCCGGTAATCAAGAGTATATAATTTATCAGCAGTATTAAGGCTAAACCCGATTTTTATCTCACCTTTTTGATTATTTGGAAATGCGTATTTTAATGAGTTAGAGATCAACTCATTTACAATCAAACTGCAGGGCACGGCTTTTTCTATTGATATCATTACCTGATGTGCATCAATAATCATTATTACTTGTCGAACATCTACTTTATACGATTCAAAAAGAGAACCAAACATCTTTCGTAAATAATCTCCATATTCGATCAAACGTAGATTATTAGAACGGTACAACTGTTCATGTACCAGGGAAATTGATCGAATTCTATTCTGACTTTCATTAAATAAATGACGAGTGTACTCATCTTTCACGGTTTGTGACTGAAGATAAAGGAGACTTGAGATCACCTGCATATTATTTTTCACCCGGTGATGTATCTCCTTGAGAAGCATCTCTTTTTCTTGTAATGACTCAACGATATGGGCCTCCATCATGGTACGTTTCGTCACATCACGAAAATTCCATACTCGCCCACTCACAATACCTCCAATCTTATGGGGTTTAGAATACCATTCAAAAATCCTGCCATCACTTAACTCAATACGATCAAAGCCATCTGTATCAGATTCACAATTCTCACTTTTGATATGAGAATTAATCTGGTCTATATCCTTTACCAATCTGAAAACAGAATCTATTGCAAGAAAGGATTGATTTGGGAGAAGTATGGATTCAGGTATTTTCCACATTGATACAAACTGATGATTATATTTAATTATTTTACCTGTTTTATCCAAAGCGAGTATCCCATCATCGCTTGATTCGATAGTAGCATCGAGAAGGGAAACCGTCTGTAGTATTTTATCTTCAGCGATGCTACGTTGATCGATCTCTCTTTTAAGCTCACTATTGATATCTGATATTTTTCGGGCTTGATCTTCTGTTCTTACTCGTAATTGGTATAACTCAAGATGAGTTCTAACCCTGGCTAATAAATCTTCTTTCTGAAATGGTTTGATTATAAAATCGACAGCTCCGTCTTTTAATCCTTTTACCCGAAGATCCACATCGATAACTGCACTGAGAAATATTACTGGAATACTCTTTGATTCTTCTGATGACAATAATTGTTTTAAAACTTCAAATCCATCCATATCAGGCATTCTGATATCCAGGAGAATCAGTTCAGGCGGCGATCTCTTCACAGATCTGAGGGCAAGTTCTCCACTATCTGCTGATCGAACGGTATATCCTTCAATGGTAAGGAGTTCGGTCAGGAGTTTTAAGGAAGCGTGGGTATCATCAACCACCAATATTGTTCCTTTTCTACTCATGATTTTTCATCTTGTGCATGCTGATCACTACTATTCAGAGCCCTGAAAATAACGGTATAACTGAATCTGTCCGCATGATTCTTTAGAACAGAACCCAAATCAGGATTTATTTCAGATATTCTGGTTATTACATCTTTGATCTGGTATGCGTCCAAATTTTCTATAGCAACGAGTAATTCTGCCTTGATATTATCTGGGAGAGTCTGGATATCTGAAGGATTGAGATGATGATAGGTTTCTTTCTTATCTGGTGTAGAAGACTCTTCGACTATAAATTGGACTCCAAGGAGGCTGGTTATACATGTAAAAACCTCTTCCGGACGATAGGGTTTTCGAATAAAATCATCCATACCAGCAGCCATTACATTGTCCCGTTCCTCTTTGAAGACTGATGCAGTGATGGCTACTATTTTTACGTCCTTGCCTCCTTCCATCGCACGAATATTTTGGGCTGCTTCAATGCCATCCATTACAGGCATTCGTAGATCCATAAAGATCAGGTGAGGGTGCCATTTAGAAAATAATTCAATGGCTTCTTTTCCGTTTCCGGCTACCTGTATTGATAGTCCTACATCTTCCAGAATTCGCCGCAGTAACAACCAGTTCTCGATCTGATCCTCAACGATAAGTATCCTGCATTCATCCTGACCAGGCTCCATTCCGATAACACGGCCGTGATTAATATTTGTTGAATCAATATCTGATTCGTTTGCAATTTCTACCGGTATCTCAACAGAGAAGATGGATCCCTCGCCTGGACTACTTTCAACCTGTATTGTCCCATTCATCAGTTCTACATATTGTTTGGTAATTGTAAGGCCAAGACCGGTCCCTTTTTGATATGTGAGATTGTTTACCTGAATAAAGGGTTCGAAGATACGTTTTTGATCATCGTGGCTGATACCAATTCCTGTGTCCTGAATTTTAAAAATGATAACACGATTTTTAGAATCATCTGATGGTTTTGCATTCAAGAATAACGTTACTTTACCTTTCAGTGTAAATTTTATTGCATTTCCAATGAGGTTGATTAAAATCTGCCGTATTTTTGTATAATCTCCCCTGATAAACCGGGGAAAATCTGATGTCTGGTCAAGAGAAAGGATAATTTTTTTTTCATCTGCCCTGACATGCATCAGATCCAGTACATCGTTAACCATCCCTCCCAGATCAAAAGGGCTGATATCTGTGACGATTCCACCAGCTTCTATCTTTGACATATCAAGGATATCATTAATGAGATTGAGAAGATGTTCCCCACTTCGACTAATAATATCAAGAGTAATCCGTTGATCTGGTGAGGTGTTGATGTCATTTCGCATGAGGTTTGAAAACCCCAATACCGCATTCAGCGGAGTTCGTAGTTCATGGCTCATATTTGCGAGAAAAACACTTTTTGCATTATTAGCACTTTCTGCTTCTTTTTGGGCCTCTTTAGCGCGAATGTTCGCCCTTCTCATTGCTTCAGCGACCCCGGATATCATAACACCGGTCACAAGAAATACTACCAGCCCAAGAAGATCGGCAGAATCATAAATAAAAGGTTGAGTAACGATGAATGGCCAGAAAAAAAATGCTAATATACAGGCCATCACTGATGCCATCAATCCAGCAGAGAATCCCCCATAGATTGCAGAGATCATAACGGCTGGATAAAAGGTTAACCACACAAGTCTGGATTCGAGAATTTGAAGAGGCCATATCCGAAGAGATGCAGCCAGAGTTGTTAAAATAAAAGAAACTAGAAATCTATTCCATTTCCATGGAATGAGACGAAATTTCTTCATCTCACCGACGCCTCTTCATTTTTTATTCCCTCCACAAAACTATTAGTTAATGCACTAAATTATTGGCGTTTCAGGTTACTTCTTCAATAAGTTATTGAACTGGCAGTATCCCATTTCAGTAAAAAGAAACAAAATAATCTCCTGATAATTTAGTGCCTGATCGCACCATTACGATTCAGATACGCAGTTTGTATATGACATCGATGGTACTTTCAAATATAATAGTGTTTCGTAAGAAGTTTGAAGATGAATGAATCTGATGCAAGATAATTCTGAATTATAAAAATGGGTGATTGTCGTTGAACTCCTCTATACAGGAAACCTGATCCGGTATGTTGTCCCTTCCCGCTGGTCCAATTCAATAGTCCCTTGTAATTGTTTGGTTAGCCCTTTGATCAGTTCAACCCCGAGAGTGGTTGGATGTGAAAGAAAATCTTCTTCAGATATCCCTGTACCGTTATCTGAATACACAAGGAGATATTCATTGTCTGTGCTTGAGAAGGAGATAGTAATAGTTCCTTTTCGTTGATCCGGAAATGCATGTTTGAGAGAGTTTGAGAGTAATTCATTTATGATAAGGCCACAGGGAACAGCTTTAGAGATCGTAATCAGAACATCTTCATGAGATAATTCAAGTTTGATCCGGGAACTATTGACCTGGTAGGAATCAAACATATTTTTGGAAATTTTTCGCAAATAGTCAGAATAGTTGATACTGTTCAGGTCCTGAGATTGGTACAACTCCTCGTGAACGAGAGCAATAGATTTTACCCGGTTCTGGCCTTCCTTTAGTATTTCTTTCAGTTTCTCATCTTTCGTAATATTTGATTGAATATAAAAGAGGCTTGAGATTACCTGCATGTTGTTCTTAACACGGTGGTGAATCTCTTTGAGTAATATCTCTTTCTCACGAAGAGAACGTTCTATCTCATTCTCCATCTGGGTTTTCTGAGTGATATCCCTAAAACTCCAGACCGTTCCAACAATCTCTTCTCCGACCTTTTGAGGCTTGGATACTCTTTCAAAGAGTTTACCGTCTAAAAGTTCTAATACGTCACATGTTTCCCGGGAGGGATCCTTATAGACTTGATTTATTTTTTCAAGAAACTGATCCGGATTTTTGACCAGATGGAGCACTGATCCTAATGTAGTGATATCATCATCTGTTTTTATAATCGAATCAGGAATATTCCACATGCTGAGAAATATCTTATTATATGTAACGATTTTTCGTGATTTATCTACTACTAACAGGCCATCCGCTGTAGATTCCAATGCTGCTGTGAGTAATGATAATGCCTTTTGAATTTCTTCTTCTGCTAATATCCTCTCTTCAACTTCTTCCTTGAGCTCAATATTCATCGATTCAAGTTGATTTGTTCTTTCAAGGATTTTCTCTTCGAGTGATTGGTTAAGCTTCTGGATCAGGTCTTCTTTCTCTTTAACCCTTGAGATATCGAGGATAAATGCAACAGATTCGTCCTTTCCTTCTCCTGTGAGGACGTATCCTATTAAAACCCAGATTCTGGCTCCATCTTTTCTGAAGTACTGTTTTTCATAAGGAGTACAGCTTCCCTTCTCCTGAGCTTCAATTATTGAACTCTGATCCAGTTGCAGGAATTCAGGAGGTGTAATATCATCCCATCTGATTAACCCTTTTTCGAGTTCATACCGGGAATATCCAATAATTCTCAGGAATTCATCATTTGCCTGGAAAATATTTCCATAAATATCACCCATCAATGTTCCAAGAATAGGAGAATGGAAAAAAGCAGATAATTTCTCTTCCTGTTTTCGTAATTGAGATTCAATATGTTTTCTTTCTGTAACATCCTGAAAGATCCCGATTACTTTTATTGGATTTTTTTCTTCGCCTTGAATCAGTTCAGCTATTGATGATAAAATACGGGTCTGCGAACCAATTGGTTGTATGGTGAATTCAAGTTTAAATGGAACTTCATGTTCAATCAGGTCCATAAGCGCCCGATATACATGATCCTTATCAGGCACACATGAGAGTACCTTTTCCAGCTCAATGAGCCCCTCCGGATTTACATCCAGTCCAAATAACCGGAACCCTTCATCAGATAGCCAGACTTGCCCTGTATTGATATAATACTCCCAGGATCCAAGGTGGCCTACTTTTTGGGCTTCAATAAGGCGGTTTTGTAACTCCTGCATCTGGATTTCACTCTGTTTAAGAGTATCCATCTGATGCCGTAGTTCTTCTTCCTGTGATGATAATTCCTCGAATGAAGCACCTAATTCCTCATTCAATGAGTAGAGATCTGAGTTCCTCTTTTCCAGTTCCGTCTCAAATATTATTCTTTCAGTATAATCCCTGATTATTGCCTGATGATATGTTGCACCGTCAATATTGATAGTCCGAATACTACTTTCCGTGGGGAAGACAGATTTATCCTTTCGGCGGTGTTCGGTGTGTACGATTGAGCCGAGAGGATTATTCATACGTTCCAAATCTTCTGAAAGGGTGGCCTTCCCCTTGTCAGATCGAAGATCAGCAAGACTCATTTGCCTGAATTCATCAAGGCTATATCCATACTGTTCCGATGCCCGGTCATTAGCTTCAATTATCTTCCAATTAGAATCAAAAATAAAAATTGCATCATTTGCCTGTTGCATCAGAAGACGGACACGATCAGCAAGAATGAGTTCCTTTTGTTTTAATTCAAAATTCTGGCTGATAAAGTCATTTTCCCGTTTTACCCAGACAGCCCAGATTGCGATTCCTGATACCGCAAGAAGAAGGAGGAGTATAGCCATGACCAGGGATACAAAGAATCTGAACGGTGCATAGATCTCATTCTGATCTATTTTCGCGACAAGATACCAGGGAGTGCCATTTATTCTCAAGATATCTGCTATGACCGGAACACCCCGGTAGTCATTCCCATAAACAATGCCTACCTGCCCTTTCACTGCCATGACCGCAGGTACGTCATCCTTACTTAATGGGATCCGTAACGAGAGACTTGCATTCGAAACGTGTCGCAGGTCATTAATAAATAAAACATAGTTATCCTCCGGACGAATGAGGAGTGATTCTGAAGTCTCACTATTCGTTGGCCACGATTGGATTAAAGGAAATAGGTAGCGCTTTGGGTCTATCTGATATACCAGGACTCCAATAACGGGCCCATCTGTTTTTTCTTTGATCGGACACCAGTATTCCATGACCGGGTTATGTGTATCAGGATCCCGGAATAGATCAGTATTAATTGGATCTGAAGAGTTCAGGGCAGGAGAGAGATATTGGTGTATGCTGTCCTGACTTATCAAGGCATTTTGAGGCTCTTTAAGCAGGACTTCACCGGTTGGTGAGAGAAGGATGATCCCCTGATAATCATATTTTTCTAATGTGGTATTCATCCACTCAAGTAAAGATACCTGGATGTAATCTGATGAGCCAGGGTTATTTCGAGAATTGATATATACTGGTATAACCAGGTCTTTTGCCAAAATTTCCGCATCTAAGTCCCGTTCATGATACCATACCGATATCTGGGATGACTTAAGGTCTGCGATAGCGCTTAACTGGCTTTTTATCTCCTTTTCATTAATATTTTGCTGATAATTAACAGCAAAATATCCAGTTCCAATGATAAGGCATAGAATTATCAGGTAAATGAACAAGGGAAGACGGAAATTTTTTGGGATATATTCATCGAGTGTTTTCATACCATCGACTCGTACTGGATATTTGTTGAGAAAACAGGCATAAGACACTCTGGTCCTGAATCAATTCTTCGTAAGGAACGGAGATTCATGGAAAAATCCTAGCCTTTTGGACATCATATGCTATCGGCGCTAGAGTATAAGTTTGCTTCTACAGGTTCAAAGATATTAAACAAGAATAAAATTACTCTTCACATTTAAACTCTATATCTTCATTCATATGCTCATACCCCCAATCACAGAGTTGGTCAAGAATCGGCATCAACGAATCCCCTTTTTCAGTGAGGGTATACTCCACTTTCGGAGGGATTACTGCGTACACCTTTCGTGTTATGAGGCCATCTTTTTCAAGTTCCCGAAGTTCCCTGGTCAGCATTCTCTGAGAAATTTTGGGTTTTACTCTCTCCATTATCTGACTGAACCGCATTGTTCCTTCTTTAAGCTGATAGAGGACCAGAGGTTTCCATTTACCACCAATCACATCCAAAGCCGCATCAATTCCCCAACTATATTTGAATGTAGCAGTATTCTCCATTAGTTTCATCTATGTAAGTTTGTATCATATATGTTTGAACTCCCTATTTAGGTCATACCTGCGCTATGTATATTTGAATTATTACTGTATCCTTCGCTTGAAAGATGATAATCCTGAATCTGAATTCAAGTATCAATACTCAAAATTTGAGTAAATAACCCTGAAAAACGCTGAATCTACAATACGTTTGAAACTAAGGTGAACGAGATGTTATATAGAAAAGTACCTAAAACCGGAGACGAATTATCGATCCTCGGATTCGGATGCATGCGTCTTGCATTGAAAGAAGATGGTTCGATAGATGAGGAGCGAGCTGTAAGACAGGTTCGGTATGCAATCGATCATGGCGTAAATTATCTTGATACAGCCTGGCCGTATCATATGGGCGAGAGTGAACCGTTTGTTGGTCGTGCTCTTTTAGATGGGTATCGCAAAAAAGTGAAAGTGGCAACAAAACTCCCATCATGGCTTATCGAGAGTCGGGAAGATATGGATAAAATCCTGAATTCTCAACTCGAAAAACTCCAGACAGACCATATCGATTATTATCTCGTTCATGCTCTTGTCGGCGATCTGTGGGACACTGTGGAAAAACTGGGTATTGCTGATTTTCTTAATGAGGCCAAGGCTGATGGCCGCATAGTGTATGCGGGTTTCTCTTTCCATGGTGATGGAAAGGATTTCAACCGGATTGTAGATGCATATGACTGGGATTTTTGCCAGATTCAATACAACTATCTGGATGAACAAAACCAGGCCGGAACAGCGGGACTTGAGTATGCTGCATCAAAAGGCCTTGGTGTCGTTGTTATGGAGCCTCTTCGTGGAGGGAACTTAACAAACTCTGTACCTTCTTCTATCAAAGAGATCTGGGATATGGCTCCGGTAAAACGAACTCCGGCGGAATGGGCTCTTCGCTGGATCTGGAACCGCCCTGAAGTCACTGTAATTCTTTCAGGGATGAATGAGGAGGCTCATATCGAAGAGAATCTCCGCATTGCAGACCAGGCATATCCAAATTCCCTTACTGATGAAGAACTTCAACTGGTGAAAAAAGTTGAGAAGAAGTACCACGAGTTGATGAAGGTTGGGTGCACCGGATGCAGGTATTGTTTGCCATGTCCGGCAGAGGTGAATATTCCACTCTGTTTTGAAATGTATAATAATAAATATTTAAGCGGAAATTCAGAAGAATCCAGATTCTATTATGCAGTTCGGCTCAGTGGTCTGCTCACTACAGGAAAACCTGAGTTTGCATCACAATGCATTCAGTGTGAGAAATGCCTTGAACAATGCCCTCAGCATATTGACATACCAACCATGCTCAAAGCTGTTGAAGAAGAACTCGGAGGACCAGATATGGATCAAAGAATTGCAATGGCCCGGGAAGTCTTCAAGAAATCATAACATAACCACTAATAGTTTTGATTATCCCTGCATTGTTTGTATAAAACTCTAACTCCTTTTTTGGGTTCTGGTTAAGAGTCAGATACCGATTTGGCTCTTGCCACACAAGAAATTCGGTTTTTATTAACTGTTGAAGAGTAAAAATGGGAATTGAAAGATATTTTCCCAATCTTCTTATTCTGAAGCCGTGTTTTAGTATGTCGAGGGTTGATATCGTAATGCAATTTCTCTCTTTTCAGATTCATCTGTAAATGCTTTAAAGTAGTCGAGAATTTCTATTGAAAAGTCGATAAACGCGACTCCTTTCGCTGTAATAACCGTCCCGTCTCGTACAACCGGTTTCTCGATATAGGTTTTTTCAGGAAAGGGAAATTCCCCGGAACCAGAAAACAACTCCTTATGAGATTCTTTTGTCATTGTGGTTGTGTAATGCGTATTTTCAAGCAATCCAGCCCGGGCCAGATATTGTGGGCCGGCACATATTGCCGCAGTTAATTTTCCGGTGTGATAGTAAGCCTGTATGAGATTGGTTAACTCTTCCCGTTGTTCAAAGTGAAATCCACCCGGGATTATGATACCATCTATATCTGAATCCTGTGAGATTTCAGAAATAGTGAAGCGGGGAACGTATTGAAGACCTGATGATGCTGTTATAATGGCATTTTCATATGCAACAGGGATAATCTCCCAGCCATATTTACCAAGGAGATTACATGTTAAACTGATCTCAAAATCAGCCATTTTGTCAGCTATGTATACTAGCATTTTTCGCATTATTTCACACCTCACTTTGTATCCAGAGCAAACTTTGCACCCATGGAAAATGCATTCTGGCAATCTATTGGGAATACTTCTTTTTTTCTCTGGTGTTTCCCGACACTATCGAAGTACTTCATTCTGTACTTTGAATAATCATCAACATGGACCGTGTTGGTTACGTAGAGCGATTCGCATGTACCAAAAATATCTCTGATAAATTGTTCGATTAAGCGAAGATGTGGTTCATATGACATCAGTTTCATCTGCTCTTCTGTTGCACCCATGTTGAAAATGACCCCTACCGGGATCTTTCTCTCAACCAATGAAGACCAGGTGTCCCAGGATTTTCTCGGGAAAAGAAGCCGTTCTAAAAAGGATCTCATCTCTCCGGTTGCTGAGCCATAATAGATAGGTGTTCCAAGGATGAGTGCATCTGCATTCGTGATTCTGTTTAGAATTGGTTCTAACTCATCATGTATGGCACATCTTCCATATCCCGGTCCATCACGTTTACAGGAAAAACAACTTCTGCATCCTTTATAATCAAGTTGATAGAGATTGATACATTCAGTATGTGCACCATGAGATCGGGCTCCCTCAAGTCCATGTTCAAGAAGTGTTGCAGTATTCCCATGTAATCTGGGACTTCCGTTTATTCCAATTATATTCATAGAAGACCACTATCGCGTTTTCTGAATAATTTCTGAAGCATCTTTGATACGTCCGGGATTTTAATTGATCAGATTATGTTGAAGAGTAATTTCTCACTATAAAATAGGAAGTAGTTTCATTAATAATGCACAGATACTTTATGTAAAGTATTGGTGAATTTTGCATTATCTCCTTGAATGGGGATTTAAAATACGTATACTATCTTCAACTGAAGGTCTGGATATCCGGTGATGTATAGGATGAAACAGAAAAAAATGAGATCCCAATTAATCCTGTAATATTATTGCCAGGATGCAGTTTCAATTCTTTAATGGATGGAATTCTTGACGGGAAACATCAAATATGTACAGAAGAATGTGGAAATGAGCTTACGTTTTCCATTTCTTCTCCGGGAAATAGTATGTGTTATCCGTTCAATCGAGACATTGACTCCTCAATCCGGGTAGCAATCACTGAAAGATCGCTGATTATCGTAGAGACTTGATTTAACGCTGCTGAAGATTCTTCTGAAGCTGATGCAGAAGATATTGCTTCTTTGGCAGTCTCCACAGCCATGGTTTTGACTTCAGACACATTCGACGTAATCTCCTCCACCGCTGCTGCTTCCTCTTCTGAAAGACTTGCAATTTCAGTCATGTGTGTAGAAATTTCCTCAACCTGGTTAGCAATTGAATTGAAATACTGAATCGTTTCAGTTATTGCGGTTGAGCCTCTTGACACTTCATTGGTAGCCTGATTCATTGCTTCTCCGGCCCTCAATGCCTGACTCTGGAGGGAGTTGATGATTTTTGCAATATTATCAGTAGATCCTTGTGATTCCTGTGCCAGGGTCTTTACTTCTTCAGCAACAACCGCAAATCCCCTTCCTGCATCCCCGGCACGTGCTGCCTCAATTGCAGCATTTAATGCCAAAAGGTTGGTCTGGTCTGCTATTCCCCCGATAATCTCAACGATCTTGCCAATCTCCTTCATCTGGTCATTAATTTCAGAAATGATTACCCCAACGTCATGTACTGACGTGTTAATAGCGTTAATCCCATCCTCTGCAACAACTGCCTTCTTGACACCATCACTCGAAATGGCATTTGCCTCAAGTGAAAGTCTGTTTACCATATCCACCTTGGTAGCAACCGTTGTGACTGATGAATTCAACTCCTGCATGGCCACCAAAACCTGCTCAACTGCCTGAACACTATTATCGGCATTTGCACTCACAATGTTTGAACTTTGAGCAATTGATGCTGAACCTGCTGTAATCTCCTCAACACTCGCTGCTGCTTGCTCTGAAGAAGCAGTTAGGGTGGCTACTTGTTCTGAAACATTAGTTATCGCAAGAGAGAGTTCAGAGCCGATCGTATTGAGTCCCTGTTTAAGAGCAATCAAGTCTCCGTTTGTCATCACATTCTCATCAAAGCGGGCCGAGAATTTCGCATGTGAGAAGAGATCTGCAACCCGGAGTGCCTCATTAAGGGGAGTTGTAATTGCGTCAAGCATATTATTAATTCCTACAATAATATGCTGATACGCTCCAACAAACAAGGTTTCATTTCCGCGATTCTGGAGCCTTCCTTCTTCTGCTTCGGTAATGAGATAACTAATCTCCTGGATGATATTTTGGAGGCTGGAGATCAATTGTATGAGAGTAAGCGATATCTCGTCCTGTTCATCTTTTGGAGTGATTGTAACTGAAAGATCACCCTGAGAAATCTGCTTTACTGATGCAACTACTGAATACTGGAGATCATCTGAAAATGTATCCATCACTGATGTCAGTTCTCCAATCTCATCATTTCTGGTATAATTAAGCCGGTTCCCGAGATGACCAAGACTCATTTCTCTCATCATCAGGACTGCTTTTGCTAGAGGGATGGTTATACTGCGACTTATGAGAAATCCAAGACTGATAGCGATGATAGCTCCAATAATTATGGCACTAACAATTACTACCAAAATAACGAGCACAGTTTTCTTTGTGTTTTCAGCAAGGGAATTAGCGTATTGTATTTTATATGCAACTAGGTCCTGGATTGCCGTTGAGGCCTCAGCACGAGAAGTAATCAGATCCCCTGTTGTCATGGTGGTAACTATTTCTTCTGCGTTTCCGGAATCTATTACCCTGTTAAATGTATCTATTGCGGCCAGATACCGGTGCCAGGAATCCACAAAGCGTGCATAGATAATTTTTTCTTCATCAGTTTCTGCATATTTCTGATAATCGGTTATGTTTGCATTCATTGATGCAATGAGTGCTTCACTTTGCTTGCGAAGGTTTTCCCGGTTCGTTGGTAATGCAACATATCCTGCAGTATTCCCCCGAAGACGCCAGATATCCGCATTTATTATTCCGAGTTTCTGAGTTGGAATGAGTTGATTCTCGTTGATCTGATCAAGGTATGAACTCAGGGTAAGTACACTGTATACCCCGATTATCCCAACGACCAATAAAATTCCTACAATCAGGAGAAAGGAGCCGGTCAATTTCGTTCCAACCCGGATATTATCTAAAAAATTCAACCCAAACAACTCCTAAAATGTGATCTGGTTTGTATCTTCCCTTCAGCATTTCAATGTATGGTTGAGTTTTATGGGTGTACCCGTATTGAAATAAAAATATTGAAAAGTCTGAGCAATAAAATGAGTCCTGAATTTATCACATGAAACCTGATAATCCAATTCGAAGTTCATTCACTAACGGCGTGGCATAATCGAATAGAATTTGAGATACTCTCCAGGCTTATAGCCAATCTTCACTCTTACCCCTTGAGTAAAAGCTCCAGGGTATTTCAATCTGTTTTACCTGAAGCAATCTGGCTAATTGAGACTAATAGGACAGCCATCCGGTTTGAGAAGATAAGCCGTATACTGACGTGATGATTGGCCTGAATACCTGGGTGCTGGAGTAAATTATCCCGGAACAGTGAATATACCTGAACAATAATCCTTAATTCTTGGTTACATAACCGAGAAATCTGCTGTTGATCTCGAATTTAGGATTATTTCTTGAATTCAACACTTATCCCGTAGTGTTTTTGCAGGAAACGGATAGTTTTTTCTGATTCGACCCATCTTTTATCCAGATTATTGATGATATCATCAATATCCTTCACACAGCGATTGACAGGCTCTTCAATCTCCGGAGCATGCATATCAACGAGTGATGCGATAATAGCAAGAGGATTTCGGATTTTATCATTTAAATATGCCAGTTCAACCAGATTCTTTTCCAGCTGGATGAGAAGGTTTCTTCGCTCCGTCTCTAATGTTTTTTGTTCGGTTACGTCTATGGCGATACCAATCGTACCTGTGATCTTTTCTTTTGCATCACGAATCGGAGATGCATAGAGCAGGAACGTCCTGTCATGGTAATATCCTTCTATGGTTGAAACCTCTCCCTGTAATGCTTTTATATGAGCATCCAAAAGGCTAGCATCAATAGATTGAAAGATATCCTTTATGTTATGGCCAATTCCCGTATTCGGGGAGAGACCCATCTTTGCCAGCACAGCACCAAAGATACTCTTCACGTTCAGGTCGGCATCTGTTGTTATAACAAGACCCGGGATATGATCTACAATTATTTTGAGTTTCTTTTCATTCTCAAAGAGGACATGTTCCTGCTCAACGAGTTTTTCATAATTCTGTCTGAGTTCTTCTTCTGTTGAGATTATCTCCTCATATGCTGCAGCGATATCATCATTCTTCTTTAATAATTCGCGTTCTGCTTTTTTCCTGTCAGTAATATCTGTCAGATATATTCTCGCAGTATGATACTGGTTTGTAACATAGATATATTCAATAAAAATCCTATCTTCAATATTTATTTCCCGATAATATGTCGTTTCTATACTATTGTGAATGGCATCCAATATCTCATTGAGATCATCAGGAATAAACCGGTAAATGTCATCAGTTCCTGTCAGATCCTGAATGACCTTCACTGTTGAGTCATTACACAGCGTAATGGTTCCTGATTCATTTATTTCAAATATCGGATTTGGGTTTAATTCAATAAATGAGGCTAGGGATTTTAATTTTTCTTCATATTGCATAAGTTGGGTTACATCGAAAGGAATTGATAACATGTAGGGAGAATTATCTATGGAAATTATCCGGGCCGAAAAGAGGATATCTCTCACGGCCTTATCTTTCCTTTTCATTTTTACAGGTACCAGGTAGCATGAACCTTCACGTTTTAACAGGTTCATTATCTTGATCCTTTGATTTATATCGACCCAGAAGTCCAGGTCAATCGCACTTTTTCCGATTACTTCTTCGCGGGTATATCCCCACCATTTGTTGAAGTGTGCATTTACTTCGTAAAATGTACCTGTTGTGAGGTCTGATATTGCAATACCTTCAGGAATCAGATCAAATATGGTCTTAAATAACCGTTCTGATTGTTCAGAGCGGTCAATGGTTGAAACGAGTTCTGAAATGCCCTTACATATCCAAATTCTTCCAATGCACTCGTGATTTGTATTTGTTATCGGCCTGGAATCAAGGTTAACAACATGTCCATCAGGAAACCTGAGATCCATCGACCCGGTCCAGGAGGGTTCTGATCTGATTCTTGTCAAGGTACTCAGGAGAGGTTCTGTTTCAACACGACTTTCAGAAAGAGATTGGATAAATTCATTAAAATGTGGACACGTCCAATCTACAGAAATATTGAAGTATTGTTTCCATGCCTTGTTGCATGAGAGGACAGAGAGGTTGTTATCAGTGATTAGCACCCCCTCGGTGAATGATTCATAACCGAAAATGAAAATATCATTCTGTTCTGACATAATTACCTGAATTCACTGAATATGTAGACATATGCCCACACAGGTATTAGAATATTAGCTCAAAATAATCATCTGTTACTGGATTATGAAGATATTTAGTATTAAATAAAAGAGAGGGACACCTGACTGAATTGAATATCCGGTACCACTGAATTGATGAAAATATGAGTAGTCGGGGATTTTAAACAGGTTATGAGTCCTGGTCACTGAGAATATTGGTCTTGGATCAGCATTACGATGATCTAGGGTCCACTCGGTACTATCTCCTGTTAATTATTGGCTACATGATGTTTCTGATGATATGTATTGATGGGATTCCTCGATACTTCTCACAAACAAAAACTCAGATCGAAATTCTAATCAGTGTCAGAGATTGAAGGTGGATTATACCACTGATCCTGTTCTAATAGGGCATTTTCCTGTGTGCTCACATGAGCGGATATCCCAATATCTTAAATTATGTCCAATGCCGTGATATCGTATATTGATACAATTTTTGGTATTGCTGCCAAAGGGAGCAATATCAGGACCGAGATACTGGCTGGTCTGACAACCTATCTCTCAATGTGTTATATCATTGTAGTAAATCCGACCATTCTTGTAGTGGCCGGTGTCCCTTTTGAGGATGCATTCTGGGCAACTATTATTTCAGCATGTGCCGGTACCCTTATTATTGGGCTATATGCCAATCGTCCGTATGTCATAGCTCCCATTGTGAGTCAGAGCACCCTCGTTTCCTATGTTCTCTGTGGGGTTCTCCATTACCCATGGCAGAGTGTCCTTGGAGCGAGTCTTATTGCCGGGTTCCTCTTCTCTCTCTTCGTCATTTCTGGTTATTGGGAGATTTTTATCCTGAGTATTCCAGGTACCATCAGTCGTTCCTGTACACGAGGCATCGGGTTCTTTATCGCTTTTCTTGGATCATCCAATTCCGGAATCATTCTTGTTGGAGTTATGACGGTTTCGTCCCCATATCTTCGTGATATTCAGCCATATAATCTCTTTGTGCTGTTAGCCGGGATTACTGTGATTGGGTGTATGATGATCAGAAAGAGAAACGGAGCTCTTATCTGTGGTATCCTTACCTGTGCCATACTCTCTTATGCCCTTGGAATAGAAGACCTGCCAACTGCAATATTTGCGGCTCCTCCGGCATTTCCTGGTTTTCAATTTCATCCTGATATTGAAGCTGCCCTTACCCCCACAATGGTACCGGTTGTAGCAGTGCTCTTCCTGTTCACGTTGTTTGACTCGATTGCATCAATCCTCGGCCTGTCAAGCCTGATTCATCGTGATGGATATCCTGAGAAAAGTACGGAACTTCGCAAGTCATTTCTCACCACTGGCATCTCAATGATGATCTCTTCTCTTGTCGGATGTTCCACTTCAGCGATATTTATTGAATCTGTTGCCGGTGTTCAGGAAGGAGGAAAAACCGGACTTGTGGCCGTGGTCGCAGCCGTACTTATCGCAGCCTCCCTTTTCTGTCTCCCTCTTGTGACTGCATTCCCAAATGTTGCTACCTCTGCCGTTCTGCTTGTGATCGGACTTCTTATGCTCGCACAATTCAGAATATTGTCTTTATCCAGCCGCGAAGAGATGCTGACAGCATTTGTTCTGATGGTCACCATGAGCATCACTCAGAATATCGGCCTCGGTCTGAGCATAGGGATTATCGTTTACCCGGTATTCATGCTTGCAGCTGGAAAACTGGCAGAGATTCCAAAAGCATTCTGGGCTCTCGTTGTATTTGCTGCGATATTTCTCATGATTTTTCCATACTGAAGAGATACTCAATATGAGAACTGCGTTTATGATGGTGGTGTTCGGTAGGGTGGCTGATGTTATCTCGTGTCAGTAAAAAAAATCCGAATGTTCAGTCTGTGCAGCATGAAAAATCCAGGAACTGAAGTTGTCACATTTTTGTTTCCTGTCCTGAAATGCGGAGCAAAGCCTGTCGGTCTATTATTATCGGAAAGTGAGTTCTCAAAAAAATAAATCGGCGCGATTTTTGAATTAGTGAATAATCTCTCCTGTAAAAGGAGTCGAAGTTATGAACACTGAAATCTCTCGTTTCAGTTTTTGTCAAAAAAAGCCCGATTTATAAAGAATGCCTGCATTAATGCTGGATACATTTTAGAATCTGATAAAAAGTTAAGAACTGATGTCATAAGAGACCGAGTAAGAACGATGCGTAAACTTGTGAAGCGATAAAACCCATGTATCTGGAGAAAATGAAAAAACTGCAGGTTTTAAAAATCCTTTGATTATCACCCATCTCTTCAGCAACCCAATAGTACTGTTATTTTTCGATTGATTATTCAATTTAGGGGTAAAGCCAGTTACATAATGCGCATTCAACTGATCTGACATAAAAATCCAAAATATATGTTTTTTCTCTCTTCTTCGTCAACATGGAGTTGGATACATTTCAATAAACTCCCCTATGGGAAAAATCATTTTACTCATATATTGGATTTACCTGGAGAATAATTTCATAAAATTAATTAATCCTCATCCTAACCGTATTATGGATGACACTACCCTGGTTTCTTGTTCTATTAAATCTGGGATGTGGAGTGTTCTTTTTCTATGTAACCTTGTTTGCATATAAAAAGAAAGATAACGGCGGTTATTCTGTACTATGGGTTACATTCTTCCTATATTCTCTTATATGCCTCACAATTGGCATTGATAACATTAGTTATGTGTTCCCGACACTCTGGAAACAATCAGCCCCTTTTTTAATGATTAATACGACCTGTTATTTTTTGCTTCCAATAACCTGGTTCCTGTTTTGTATGAATTATTTAGGGAAGCAAGAATTTCTAACAATAAACGTTCTCGCTTTGTTACTGTTCACCCCATTGTTTTTAAGGTTTTTCAGAATTATTTCCTTTATAGATCCTTCCCTTGGATATTCTTACGATCAGTTTCTGACTGATTTTAATTATATCTATGATATTATGAGGTACGGGTACCTCTATGGCCTCCCTATTATCGGAGAGGCATATTTGCTGAAACGATTTCTATCTGTATCAAATATCTTTAAGGCACAGATCATTTTTCTCGTTGCTGGTTCAAGCATAGTCTTGATTACTGAACTAATTGTTGATAGCAATATATTCCCATGGTTTGAACCTCTTGGTCTTGATATTATTATTTCAGGATTTCTCATTTCATATGGAATTCTTAGGTATGATATTCTTCAGTATTCTCCAATTTTCAGGGAGAACTTTTTTGACATTCTGAACTCAGGGCTGATTGTTCTCAATAAAAATTTAAAAATAATTGATGTAAATCCCATTGCAGAGAAATTAATGAATGTCCCACTCGATGAATCGTTTGGCAGACATCCTTCAGAAATTCCATCGCTAAACCCTAAACTGCAAAATATCCTTGAGTCACCTGAAAAAATATCTGATCAGATCCTCACCCTTTCAGGTGATGGCATACGAGGGTACAGTGTATCGGCAAAATGGATAAAGAATAAAATAGGGACAGAAGGTGCCTATCTGGTTGTTCTCACTGATATTACAAATACCATCAATCTTGAAAAGCAGGTCCACGATGCACATATTCAATTAATAAAAGAAAAAGAGAAACGACAACAAAATCAAAGATACAAGGAATTTTTCCTCTCAAACAGGGATCCAATACTGATTATATCAAATAATACTATCATCGAATGCAATCCTGTTGCACTGGAGGTATTTAGTGAATTCTGCGATAGAATTATTGGGATGGATCCAACACTCCTTTCTGCAAATAACCAGAGAAATATTGATGATATCACGGAAAAATTCAGATATTACTTAACTCTTGCCGAAAATGACAATCAGGTTGATTTTTCCTGGGTATTTCAATCTGGAAATAGAATAATAGATGCTCAGGTTAGATTGAGCCATATTGAATATGATAATCAGGTTATGATAGAAATGAGTATCAGAGAAAACTCTGACATCTTTTTGCAATTACAAAATGAATCTGAAAAAAACCGATATCTCATGAGTATTCTCACAGAAGAAGCACATCTTTGGAATGAAATATCAAAAGTTGTGCATTCTGATTCAGACCTGATCAATCTTACCCTTGAGGGTTTGGATCCAATAATATCAAAAGCAACCAGAAATTTAGATCAGGCAAGCAGGTACTGCCTGAGCGATAAGGTGGATGAACAATAAATCAAGACCTGATTTCTGTTATAACCCTCGATCTTTCAGATACTGAATGAGTGATCCAGGCAGTGATTCGGCAACAAAAATAAAGAAATCCTGTATAGATGCACTTCTGTTTTTAACGAGGTGCCATATAAGTGGGACGGCGTGACTGGTATCCTGGATACCAAGTTCGTGATTATTAATGTCAGACAAATCTCCCTCATTCTCAATGAGCTTCATCATGGCTTCTGATATTTCATGGTTAAAAATATCCTGTATTGATGGATTTGACATGAGAGCCATCCGGTATGATTTAAAAATTTCTTCACCAGTCTGATTTAGATCAATAATCGTCCCACACCTGTTCGTTATCATAACTGGAATCTTTTGCATATCCATTACCATAAAAAGAATATTTTTCATGTGGTTTTCATTCATGGTATGGATTTTCTCTTCTTTTGTCTTCTGAGAGAGTAAATTGTATATTTCCTTGTAATGTGATTGATAATTGTTTATATTCTCCTGTAACGCTCTGTTTTTTTCTTCAAACAAACCAGCTGCAAAAAACAGATGCGAGATTAAATGAAGCAACTTTGAAAAAACTTCTGGTTGAATATTCTCAGTTTTTACTCCTATTACAAAAATTTCCGCTAATTTTTCATTTTGTAACAATCCAATAAGGAAGACCGAGTAAAATTGGAAAATGTCTCGTATATTTTCCAGTTCCTGTTGATTCAAAACATTTTCCAGGAAAACAGAAATATCTTCAAAAAGGTATGGTTTACCGGTTTTGTACCGCATGAGGGTGAGCGGAGGTATCTGAAAGGGTGTTTTCTGGAGAAAATCAATGAGATAGTGTACCCTCTGGAGCCTTGAATGTGGTAATAATATCTTTGTTATGTGTCCGGATAGTTCAGATTCATCAATCCTGATGGTACATACAATATTTTCAGGGTAGGTATTGTGGATTATTTCTGCTATAAGCGAAGATATTTCTTCAGGAGGTTTCTGGACAATCTTTGTAAGATTGTCAAGCATGCTCTCCAAAGTCTTGCAGAGGGTATTTATGTTCTGATCTGTTTTAACTTCTCCATGATGAGCCTGGATTACTATAAGAATGCCTCTCATCTCTCCATTAAAACTAATTTGTAAACAAGAATACCGTTCGTATCCGTTTTTTGTATCGTATATTTTCTTTTCTCCTTCAATTTGTGAATTCATTATTTGAAGGAGATCTTCCTGTCTGAAAGGAAGAGTCAGGTTGTCTGTAATTTCAAAGTAGTTATTTCCTAATATTTTCGTAAGTTCAACTCGGTTTTTTTCCAGGAATGCTTCACTGGCTTCAATAATACGAAACTCGTTGTCCAGAATGAGCCAGGGGTCAGTAAGCACTTCCAGAAGAGGATGGATTGATGATCTTACCTTGAGTGAATATATTTTCGATGAACCCTTCTGGGTACAGGTAATGATTCCATCATTGTGAAGATCCTGTGAGATCTGAGCAACTTTATTTCGGTGAATGCAACTCTTTCTTGATATCTCTGATATGGACAATCCCTGGAGATTGTTTTTAAATACAGACATAATAAGCACAATCTCTTCATCTGATATTTTCATTTCATTCTCCGGATGTCAGATTTATGATTTGTCGAAAGAATGTATCCTAAACAGATATTCCACACCTGTTTCTATCGGCGGTTTTAGTTTTCACCCATAAACAGATCGTGTTTTAATCATCAACTGGCTATTACCATGTGAAAATGCAACATCATCTGCACAATGTAGGGAATACTAAAAATTTGGCCGTCCCATTTTTATTTTATCAGGCACATATTCTTGCAGATCCAGGTGTGTTGCATTTTTCACCTCGTTATGATAATTAATTCAAATTTGGATGCTAGTTTCAATTCTACTTTGATTATCAACCAGAATATTATCTGAAATAATAATGCATCACCTAATGGTTAATTTATGAATAAATCATCATTTCGATTTTATTTTTCTAAGAATCTAAAGTAAATTAATAAAAAGGCTTATTTTATCGTATGTGTTGCACTTTAAAACTTTTTTTTTAATTTGGAATATTTAATGTTTTATTTAATTTTTAAAATTTTTAATAATTAAGATATTTGGTTTTTATAACTGGTCTTTTGCCATCCGGGTAATTTCTCATTCTTTTTTTTGTTGCACTCATAAAGATGGTTTTTCACATGAATGGAAAGATTAGTTCGATCAGATGGGTGTTCATTCTTTTACTGACTACAATAATGATATCCACCGGAGTTGCAGATCCCGGGGGTGATTTTTATGCAGCTGGTGATTATCCTGCATCTATTGCATGGTATGAGCAGGCTCTTCGTGGGTCGACAGGACCAGACCAGGTGCCTATTCTCAACAATATTGGAACCGGCTATATGGCTCTTCACCAGCAGGAAAAAGCTTTCAATTATTACTCACGTGCTGTGGAAATTGATCCTACATATGGCCGTGGGTGGATAAATCTGGGGGTCACTCAGGAAAAACTAGGCAGACCTGATGATGCACTCCAGAGTTATGACCGTGTTTCAGCTGTAAACCCAGAAATTTTTGCAGAAGCAATGGTTAAAAAGGGGACTCTTCTATCCTCTCGGGGAAAGTTAACAGATGCTCTTTTCGCATTTCGCCAGGGTGAAGCAGGAGCAAGAGGACAGGTTCTTGTCGACCTCTATACGGGCATTGGGGCCATAGAGTTCATGCAAAAGAATTTAGACGCCGCTGAAACGAATTTTCAAAAAGCAATAGATGAAGATCAACAGGGAGCTGCTCTTGCATGGACAAACCTTGGTGTGCTCAAAATTTCCAAGGGAGAGTATACTGATGCAAAGCATGCTTTTGAGACTGCTATTCTTCATGATAAGGCTGGGAAAACAAATGCTGTAGTTTATCTGAAAAAAATTCAGGCAATGGGGGTGGCATAATGAACTATCGCATCATTTTATCGATATGTGTAGTTCTTTTTGGTGTGTGCATCCCCGGGATTTTAGCTGATGGAAATTCTACCAATTCTGGTGATATGACGGTCACATCTCCAGATATGCAACTTTCCTCCGAGCCCTCAACAGAGCAAAAACCAACTCAAACCATAACTGTAGAACCTACGGTGACGATGACTATAGAACCTACATCGACGCAGACCGGTGAAGAAACAATAACGCCTGAGGTTACTTCAACTGTCACTATTGAACCTACCTCTACACAGACTGGTGAAGAAACATTAACGCCTGAACCAACTCCAACCGTCACTGTAAAACCTACTGATACGAGTGCATATTCTCCTGATGCGTCTATAGAGACACCTAATACAAATTTGACTACAAATTCCAATGATTCAATTGGATCATCTGAAACAAATAGTTCGACTAAAGACGAAACCTCAGAACAAACATCAGGAAAACAGAATACATCCCAATTAGGTACTCCGGTGATGACCTCGTTTTCTTCATCTTCTGAAGAGGAGGAGAATTCTCAAGTCGTCACCCTGGGGACAGTGATAGTTAGCAGCAGTGGATCTTCGAATGTCATTTCAATCAACCAGACTGGTGGAATTGCAGGCAATGCCGGGTATACCTGGACTTCTTCAGATTCATACATCATTTCAAGCCCTGGTTCCTATCGACTTGATGAAGATATTTCTACATCTGCCACGTATGCGATTCAAATCGTTGCTTCTGATGTTTCTCTTGATGGGAATGGTCATGCCATTACTGGTGATGGATGGTCAGGAACCGCTGGAGTAGAAGTTAATTCCGGAGCTAATAATGTAGTAATCGAAAATATCGGATTGGTATCAGGATATTATTTTGGTACTGGTATTGAATCAGGGGCTGATGATACCACGATTCGCAATAACAGTATTAGTGAGAGTTTCCGTGCAATCCATACTACCGGCTTAAATTCTACAATCGACGAGAATTCAATAGATGGTGGTGGATATTACGGGTGGGGAGCAAAAGGAATAGAAACATCGGGAAATTATGCAAAGACCACCAATAATTCAATAACCGGGACTGCAATGGGTATAGAATCCCATGGGAAAGGTGCTGCCATCTCTAACAATACTATTGATCAGAACTATGACACCGGGATCTATTCAGCCAGTGGCACGACAAATACACAGACCATCATATCAAACAATTCTATTAGTGGTACTGGCGGAGCAAATAATGGAATTGACTCAGAAGCTGACAATACGAGTATTCTAAATAATGTTGTAAAAGGATATTCGGTTGGGACACTAAATTCTGGCACTGGTATTAATTCAGAGGGAACTAATTCAGTTATTGAAGGAAATAATGTTTCCGATAATGTTCAAGGAATAGCCACAACCGGAAATAATGTCATAATAAGTCAGAATACGGTCTATGATAACTCTGGCGACGGAATTTCATTAGGGTCTGGAGATAATAGAACAATTACCAAAAATACAATCACTGAAAATAAAATCGGGATCAATATTTCTGACAATTATAAGTTAACGGATATAAATAGTAATATAATTCGAAACAATGATGAAGGAATTCACATTACCAATGAAGGCGGTGATGGTGATGGATATATTTTCAATAATTATCTTGGTAATGAAGAGAATATTGGAGGAGACGGGGATGCAAGCGTCTTTAAATGGAATGTATACCCGACGTTAATGCCAAATGTAGTTGGTGGTCCGAACTTAGCAGGAAATTACTGGAGTAACAAAACTGAAACCGGGTGGTCTGACCAGCAGGAGCAAAATGAAAATGGATACACTACGACGCCCTATCAGATTGCTACGGAGGTATTTGATTTCGCCCCATTGGTAAAGACAACAACCCCTCCTACTCCAACTACTTCTCCATCGCCAACGCCAACTGTTTCTCCTACTCCCACAATTTCTCCCACACCTACTATAACCTCTACACCCATTCCTCAGTCTGATATTCCTAATCGTATATCCGAACCCTCGTCATCCAACCCCGGGATCCATCTAGGTATAGTGACTGTATCACTCCCACCGGAGACAAAACCCGGAGATGTTGCAGAATTACAACTCACATTAGAGAATTCGGGCTCAACCACTCTCTCCAAGGATGCGAGAATTATTCTGTCTCCAATAAACCCTCTGGCAAAAATAGTAGGTGAACAACCTGCAATATATGAAAACGGAAAGTATCTTCTCACATTTGAGATTCAGATTCCTAAAGATCCTGGCACCTATATTTACATTTTTAATCCTGTGTATTTCGCAAAAGATCCAACAACAGGAGAAGATATCCGTATTCCGATAGGAGATCCTGTTAAGTTCACGGTAACTGTGGGATCGGATGGATCTGTGGTGGTGACTTCTTCATGAGGTGGAGCTATCCTCTTATTCTTCTTATACTAATGGCAGGTGTATCTGCAGACCGGCTCCCACCAGGTATGCCTGAAACCCAGGTCTTTTCTATTGGATCTACTCTCAGTGTAACCGGAATCACTGATCAATCTACACAAATGGATTGGACTTCATCAAGAGGATCTCCGCTTGAAAGCACTACCTTTAACAGTTCGGATCTCATCTCACTCGTTCAGTACCATGACTCGCTTATGGGTAACGGTGGAACTGTTGTTGAAGTAAAAAATTTCGATTTTGGTTCAGGTTCACAGTCTCGTTCGATGTATAACATCGAGAGCGAAAAAGTACTCACATATAACAGCCGCGAAGGTTCACTTCTCCTGGGCTCTGAGACTCTGATGATGGATAATATGGGTAATAGCACGAGTGATTCACTCCCTATCAGGTGTGTTTTCTCAGATCAAAATGCCATTCTGATGCCTGCGTTCTGCAATATTGTCCAGGCAAAAAGTGATCTTATCAACATAAACCAGGCGAAAGTTTCAACCAAGGGCGAGATCAGATCAGCAGGCGGGTTCAGCACTTCAGCGGCTATGAATTACCGGATTGCAGTCACGGCTGACAAGAATGTGCCTGCACATGGCACCGTCAGAACTGAGTTTGCAGGAAGTATCATGGAAGCCCGGGATACGAATCTGTCAGAAAACACCTGGTACAAGACCGCTGCAACTAATTCATGGAAAGATAAAACCGAAGTGGCCGGGGAGGTTAGGAATCTGCAGAAGACGTTCGGGTATGTGTCCGGGATGAGGGTGTGAAAAAAAGATGACATTCGATTACTATTCATAGTTTTCTTTTTTTCCTACTGCTACCACGCAAATAATCAGTCGATCATCCATAATTCGATATGTCAGGCGGTATTCCCCGATTCTCATCCGATATCGTGGTTTATCCGGAGGGCATCCTTTAATCTTCCTTACATTATGGTAATGAAATGGATCACTCGCAAGATTTTCAAGAGCGATCTCAATTCGTATTCGGGTTGTTATGGGTAGTTTGATAAAAGATTTTTCAGCCCGATGGGTGAATTGTACGCGGTACTCCATTAATTCCCCAGGGATTTTCTCACCTGGTCATCACCAAGATCTTTCATAATATCCCGGAGATTACGGACACGACCTGCTTGAATGTCTGCTTCACTAGCCTTGATATCATCACGTTCATCCTGAGTAAGTGGCTCATCATCATATGCAGCATCAACCAGACGATCAATGAGAGCATCAAATGTTTCTCTCGGATGAAGTTTGAGAGCTTGTAGTTTTTCTTTGGTCTCTGACCTGAGTTGAACGGTGGTCATTGCCATAGTGAGTTATAGTGTACTATAACCTGATAATCATATCCACGAATAGAAGATCATCAAAAAGAAAAGGGCTATATTATCCCTTTATCCGAACAGATTCGAGAATCCAAGGAAGTGGAGTGTGAAAAAACTGAAAACCTGAAAAAAACCGGATGGTTCTAAATATTTACTTTCAGACTGTTCCTGGTTTGTATACTTATTTACATTCTTACAACCTGCCAGAGATCTCGGCACATTTCCGGATTGTCTATTCAGGAGATCAGTTCACCTGGTTGCTGAGAAATAATCCTTCAATTCGCTTGGATTCCCCATCAGCCAACGATTTTTCTTTCGTCTGACACCCCGTTAAAATTACTTTTCCCTCCCGGTCGACATTATACATAGCCGTGAAATGCGGCAGGGAATCGAACAATGGCAGACTTTACAACCAAGAGTGTCACCAAGTCAGCTGAGCGGAAACTCAGCTCACCCATCGACACCGTAGCAAACTTCCTGGCACTTGTTCAGGATGTGATCGAGAACAACCCCTGGGGATGCACATCGTATACATCTAACAACCAGACTGTTGCCGGGGTTGTCAGGGGATCTGAACACTACACCGGAAAGATCGTGTATGAGAACGCAGAAGCAAAGACGGTAGGGCAGATATCAGTCCGGGCTCCAACTTCTGCAGCTTTCAACACCGATATCAGCACGATAGTTGCTGCAACAGCAATAAACACCGCAATGGGGGGAACACCGTCACATGACAGTTCTGAAGACTCCTTCAGCTGTGCTCTCAAATGCCACAACGCAAACGGAGAGATCTTCTCTGTCACATTCAAGCGTGACAGTGTTGTGGTATCAGGATACGAAGCAGACAGCATTCTCACCGGGATAGAAACCTGGGCAGATACCGTTGCTCTCCTGGCATAATCTCCAGGAGAGAAGAATGCGATGGAATTATCTGGCAACCGGATCAGTTCTTCTGATCCTTGCCTCTCTTACCGGAGCAGAGTGCCTTGGCACAACCATCAGCACTGACGGAACAGTCCATTTGTTTGGATCTGGTGAGGATGGCAACGGGTCGTTTGTATCCCGGGTTATGACCGTAGGGTCTTCCGAACTCTCCCGGATAATTACCGGTGAAGATTCAGGAACCCTGATGTCAGTTCATGGAACAGGTCCGGTGCTTTTCTCTGATTATACCACAAAAGACCGGGTATCTCCTCCTCCTCTGGCCTGTGTCTTTCTTGTTGACAGAGACAGTTCAGAACGTCGTTCACACATGTCTGCATCAGGTATCCTTGAACGCGGATCATATACCATGAGCCGTGAATCAGAACCGGATCTCCTTGGAGAGAGCCTGATCAACGGGAGCGGGTTCATACTCCTGGAGTCAGGAATTGAAGGAAATATGACATCAGGATCAGAAGACTTTGTATCAGGAAACATGACAGTTCATGATACTGTCAGACTGTGATCAAATCGATATGGTTTTATAGGATCATTTGATTCTTTGAAAGTGAAATCTCACACCTGTGAACAGGAATAAGAGATCCGGGGATGAACCGATGAAAGTCCAGATCCCCCTGATCACTTTCGCACCGTTTACCTAATCTTTAGATACCAGGGTGCTGAATCACCATGTGTCATACGCAATCTGACCATGGCTCAGCACCTCTTCAGGCCAGATAAATCACGAAAATTCCCCGGTGTCGCAGTATTAAAAACAGCGTTCCTCATCAGGAGAATTTCTGTGATCCTGATCGTATCTGATGACCTGAACGCTTCGAATCAGGAGATCCTCGGGCTGAATTCATGGACAATATGCCTGATCCGGTTCAAGAGGAGACGGAGCAGTATGGCATCAGATCAGATGACATGGAGATGATAGTATACTAAAAATTGAAAAACCCCGCACAACACTTCACATTCTTGACCGGACGAGAAGATTGGCGGGGGTAAACTACCTGTATAATCTTAAGAGCGTTTGTATTTTTCTGTCATCATGGGGTCTTGCTCATGGATCGTGACTCTGTTCCCGGCAGATGGATCTCCGGGTCCGGTATCCACGCTCCTTCAGTGGGCTCTATACATCTCTCATTCAGATCAGGGGGTGGTCACGATGGCAGGAACTAGCCTCACTGCCCGGACTATTCTCTTTGATGCAGCAGCAGAACTTGATAAAAATGGTTACGTGTTTATCAGGGTTGCAGGCTCATCACGTCTGTTTGATCTTGTAGCCTGGAACAAAGAAAAGACCCTCTTTATTGCAGTCAGAAGAACCTGCAGCGGTGGAATATCCCGGTTTGCACGCGATGTCAGCCTGCTTGCATCTCTAGTCAAAGAGAGGACCCTGCCCGGGATTGTGCAGATTTGGGTCTTTGCCTCAAAAGAGTGGCAGAGATATCAGATTCTCCCTGGTGGAGCCTTGCTTATCAGAGGAGGGTTTTTATGAATCACCCGACACGTTCAGCCTGCTCTATTCTCTTTGAGCCCGGTCAGACAGTCGAGGTAAGACTGATTGGAAAGCGGGGAACAGCATCCGGGTATTACAACAACTTTGACCGGCTCAGTGCTGATGCAGTCTCGTTTGACAACCGGGGCGAGTATGCAGGGGCTTATGTCACCCTCAACCCGGTGAACCCTAATCTGTTGGCACGTCGTGCCAACAGAATCGAAACCCGGCTCGGCAAAGACGAGAAGTCTGCTGGAGATAATGATATCCTCTCCCGGAGATGGCTTCCGATAGATATCGACCCGGTTCGACCCTCCGGAGTATCCTCGTCAGATTCAGAGCATGCAGCAGCGATAGAGAAAGCAGCACGGATTTCAGCATATCTTACTGATCTCGGATGGCCTGAGCCGGTCATGGCAGACTCAGGCAATGGGGCACACCTGTTATACCGGATAGATCTCCCAAACGATACCGAGTCCCGGGATCTTGTCAGAAGTATTCTTGAGACCCTGGATATTCTCTTTTCAGATGAGTTTTCAACCGTTGATACCTCGGTATACAACGCTGCCAGGATCTGGAAACTGTATGGGACAACCAGCAGAAAG
Organism: Methanospirillum lacunae; assembly: GCF_003173355.1. Taxonomy (NCBI): domain Archaea; kingdom Methanobacteriati; phylum Methanobacteriota; class Methanomicrobia; order Methanomicrobiales; family Methanospirillaceae; genus Methanospirillum; species Methanospirillum lacunae. The sequence continues at coordinate 41,617 of NZ_QGMY01000015.1, forward strand.
GGAGACAATATTTCTTCACGACCGCACCGGAAAGCAGCGATACTCTCGGTTCCTGATGAACTGGAGATCGTCTGCCTCGATCTCCTATCTTCCCTGGCTACAATGCTACCACAACAGGAGTCAGAACCAGAAAAACCCGATAGTAAAGGCAAAGGCATGGGTCGAAAGACAGAGGGTGCAATAGACCTTGCATCATGGCTTGATCGGAATTCTCTCGGGTACCGTCAGAAGGCATACGCAGGAGGATCGCTCTTTGTACTTGATCAGTGCCCATTCTCATCAGACCATAAAAACGGTGCATATGCTATCCAGTTCTCAAACGGAGCCATCTTTGCCGGATGCCATCATTCTTCATGCGGAGGAGGAACACAACGATGGCCAGAACTCAGGACGATGTTTGAGGGTCCTGAATCATCCCGTACCCGGAGTACCAATAAGACCAACAAGAACTCCGAATCCTCGTCCGTTCCTCTGAAACAGGATGATATTCACGAAGTATCTGATGAGATTTCTAAAACCGCATCAGCAATTCTTCGAGGTGGCGATCCCCTCGCGTACATGCTTGAGACCTTTGCACTCGATCATATCGGAGACCCGGTAGTGGCCGAATGCCTGGTGATGTCTCTTGCATCCAGGAAGGTGATAAATGCCCGGGGTCTGCATGTCTCGGTGACCGGGGAATCAGGTAAAGGGAAATCCCATGCCTTTGAGACGATGATGAACCAGGTACCCCTGGAGTTCAGGCTTGAAGGCAGGATGAGTGAGAAGGCCCTCTTCTACATCAAGGGAATGCAGCCGGGAAGTGTGATTGCTCTTGATGATGTTGCACTCTCCGACCAGATGCAGGAGATCCTCAAAGGTGTCACAACCTCGTTTCGTCGTCCGTTTACATACCGAACTGTGAGCAAGGACCGGGTAGGTGAGACCTGCATTATCCCTGAAAGGTGTGTCTGGTGGATTGCCAAGGTTGATGGGACAGGAGACGATCAAGTCTGGAACAGGATGCTGACCTGCTGGATTGATGATTCAGAAGAGCAGGATGCAGCGGTTCTTGAGAGAACTCTTTCTGAGGCTGAAGGACTCAGGCCGGACAGGATAGATATCAGGGATGAGGCTCTGGTATGCCAGGAGATATGGAGACAGATATCACCTGCCTGGGTTGTTGTTCCATTTGCAAAGAAGATAAGATTTTCATCGGCACTGAACCGGAGAAATCCTGATATGGTGCTCGATCTCGTGAAGGCTCATGCAACGCTC
>NZ_QGMY01000016.1 GCF_003173355.1 Methanospirillum lacunae
ATAGAATAGCATTACGCAATCTGAATACCAACCTCTTGTCACACACCTAACTTTGCCACTTTGGCTTCAGATCCTCAATGAGCCCATCCACTATCTTGATCTAATTTTTCCCTGATTTCATCGGGAAACTGTATTTGACAGTTGAAGATTTTTTCCCTCAAAACTTCATGTAATGACCCAATTATGGTCCAAAATAGCTGTGTTGATGGCATCAAAATTGGAGTAAATGAACTTTTTTTGTATTCCTCATCCACGAATAAATCGTAACTGTCAAATTCGATAGCGCTATTTTTGATGAATTTCGTTGAGATATGCTTCATATTTTGGAGGATTCAAACATCACTAATAACACATTTATTTTGATTAGTGGCAAAGTTGGGTTGTAATCAAATAAAGGTTGTTTTGCAGAAATAACCCTTAATTGAGTTAATTTATTGTGAGAGAGAACTCATACTATAAAAATAGGTAATTTGCCGGGTAATCAGAGGCCCATTCAATATTCATCCTGTTCACGGGAATCCAAACAGATGAAAAAGTGGTGAGTGGTATGCACACAAAGATAAAACAAATTATAAATTGGATCTTGGATACAGGCAAGTTTCCATTAATTTAATCCCATTTTACGGGCTAAAATCACATCCATCCCTGTCACACCGAAGGAGCATCATGCTCACCAAAATTGCTGTAAATACCATCTGAAGACCGAGAATAATACTGCAGAGAATCAGAAGAGCGCTCATAACCTGAGACAATTCACCAAACGACCGGTGAATCCAGTCATACATAATACTAACTCCGTTAGCCAGCCCTAAAACGATAAGAATACCCCCACCAAACAGAAGATACTCAAGGGTCCGGTACCGGAGCATAGGTCTAAACCATTTTCCACAGACATCAAAGCCATTAGTCACAGCATATGCCTTGAGGGCTATACCCATCATTACCAGTTGAAACCCACCGGTCAGAAAAACAACACCCAGAATAAACGAATGAAACCCTGAACCGTGCGAGTTCATGAGGACAAAACCCATCATCACAAGCCCGAATAGCGCGAAAAGACCTCCTGGAACAGCGAGAAACGGAAGAGGTTTTTCAAGCATGATAAACCGGACATGACGCCATCCATCAGCAAAACTGTGAAGATTTGACGGGCTCTCCCTTGGGTAATATGTGATCGGGATCTCAGCAACCTTAAGATTCTTTTTTGCCGCTTCAATCATCATCTCTGATGCAAATTCCATCCCACCGGTATGAAGAGAGAGCCGTTCTAGAACATCTTTTCTAAAAGCACGAAAACCACTATGACAATCAGAAAAACTAGTCCCGAAAGCGAAATTCAGGAGACGGGTAAGCAAAGGATTTCCTAGATACTGATGAAGGGCTGGCATAGCTCCGGGAAGAATGGTACCGGTCATCCGGGATCCAATGACCATGTCTGCATTTCCCTGCCTGATCGGGTGAATTAATTCAGAGATGATCCGGAAATCATACGTGTTATCAGCATCACCTATGACTATGATATCCCCTTTTGCATGAGCAAAACCCGCAAGGTAGGCGTTCCCATACCCTCGCTTTTCAGGGTGAATAACCCGGGCTCCCATCTCTGAAGCGATGACCGGAGTCTGATCAGTTGAAGAATCCGCAACAATGATTTCATAGGAGATCCCTGATAATTCACACCCTTCATGAATTTTTTTTATACAAGCCCCAATCGTCTTCTCTTCATTCAAAGCAGGGATAACTATTGATACAACCGGATTCATTGACTAGGCTACTCCTGAAATAATAATACCCTGAAAAATCGGATATTTAAAAAAAGATCAGAACGCTCTGATCTCAATAATTAGTATAGATCTCTCACCCGATGCTATTAGTTATTCTGAAGGGATCCTGTCTGGATAACCAGGATGAGATCCTGAAACCTATTTCCGCAATCCAGCCTATTATTCTGTAGTATAACATGGGCCTCACCAACATAAAGCAGAAAGAATCTGCTATCATTCTGGTAATTATATTAATATTTGCTCTTTTTGGATTCTGGTTACGGCTTTTGCCGATGGAGCAACTCACAAGCGGGCTGGTTCCAAAGGTGATCTTCATGGACTCATGGTATAACATGAGATTGATCGAAGTCATTGTCTCTAACTTTCCGGCATATCCATGGTTTGATCCTATGAATGGGTTTCCAATCGGGAAAGACAATGACTGGGGCCCTTTTTACCCCATGCTTTCAGCGGTTATTGCAGTTCTCACCGGTGCGGTCTCTCGAAATGATATCATGACAGTGGCATCCTGGATACCACCTATCTTTTCTCTTACAATGATCCCAATGCTCTATGTAATTGGAAAAACCGTTGTAGACAGGAAAACCGGTGCAATATCTGCTTGTTTAATTTCAATCATAGCCGGGGAATATCTCTATAGATCTTTTTATGGATATATTGACCATCATTTCTTTGAAGTCATCTTCTCTACAGCCTTTATTCTATTCTATCTTTTTGTAATTCGGGAGAGTATTAGAGAGAATATATCGAGATATCCATCCTCATGCCTGATCCTCTATTCAACTCTTACCGGCCTGATGTATTATTTTGGGATTATGAACATCCCGACAATGGTTCTCTTTGCGGGAATCATTGGAGGATTCTGTGTAGTCCATGCCCTTATATCAAGAGATGAACAATCACTCAAATCACTGACATTTGCTCATGGAATACTATTCGGAGTATTCATCATTCTCTTTGGCCTTACCGGAATTCATAATGAAGGGATGAGTCTTGCGCAATACACACCTACTCACATCTTTCTTGCACTTGCGCTTATCATCGAACCTCTGTTTCTCACTGTGGCATTACATTTGACACGAGGAAAAACAGCAGGACTCACCTGGGGAATAATTATTGGAATTCCCGTTGTGATTTATGCAATAGTTTCTATCATACTTCCATCATTGGTTCAGACGATATCCTCAGGATTTTCATACTTTTTCTTCTTCTCATACAAAGAGACCTTTATAAATGAGATGCAGATGTGGGACCTGACCAGGGCTTATCACTCATTCAATATTGCCCTGCTTGTCATGGTTGTTGGCCTTGTTCTGACCATATATCAAACCTTCAAAAAATACGATGCCATCAGACTATGCATACTTATCTGGGCGTTCGTTATCCTGATTTCAACAATTCTTCACCTGAGATATGAATATTATGTAGCAGTTATAGTGGTCCTCTTCACATCAATTGCCCTGTCATATCTCTGGGATCTTCTCTCGCCCAGCAAAATCAGTGAGCCAAAAAGTTTGAAAAAGGGACAAAAAGAATCTGGCATTACTTTGGTTAAAAAGAATCTGCCTATCATAGTAGTGGGAATTATTGTCCTGATCATTACAGCCATGTCAGCACAGATTACCTGGGAAGTTGGAACGAAACAACTCCAGATGATAGGAATGAATGATGACTGGGCTGGTGCTCTCACTTGGCTTGAGAAGAACTCACCAGATGCCGGCATTGATGATCTGAAGATCTACAATAAAGACGGATTTTCCTATCCGAACAACTCATATGGAGTGCTCTCATGGTGGGACTATGGTCATTGGATCACGTACCTTGCCAAACGTATCCCTATCACAACCCCGTTCCAAAACAATGTGCCCCCGGTAGCACAGTTCCTGGTATCCACCGATGAAAAAGCGGCAGATTCATTAGCAGATAAGATGGGAGCAAAATATGTCATCATCGATTACGAGACGATAAACAGTAAGTACCCGTCATTACCACTCTGGGCAAATGGACAGAATGAACGTGATAAATATCAGAAATATTACTATCAGCAATCAAAGAACAATCCAAACCAATATGATCCAGTTCTTACCCTGAAGCCGGATTTCTTCACATCCATGGTATCCCGCCTTTACATCTTTGATGGTACTGAAACGAATAGTACTGGAGGAAGCCTTGTCCAATATGGAGAGATGCAGACAGGGAGCCAGAAAGTCCCTGCCATCTCACGAATAACCACCCTGACACCAGATCAGGCGGAAAAGGCTGCATCAGAACCATTGAGCGCAGGAACGGATCTTGTCTCTATCCAGTATACCCACCCGATTACTAAAATCCCTGCCCTCATGCATTACCGTTTGGTATATGAATCTCCTACAGTAACTGCATCAGACGAACTTGCTGAGATGCACAATGTAAAAATTTTTGAGCGGGTTCCAGGATACCAGATCAATGGAACAGGAACAATAGAACTCCCGGTGGTCACTAACCAGGGCCGTTCGTTTACATATCGTCAGGAGAGTAATAACGGGACATTTACTGTGCCTTACTCAACCAGCAGGGATGGAGCAGGTGTTCATGTAACAGGACCATACAGGAATCTGCAGACCGGAGAAACCTTTGAGGTTTCAGAACAGCAGATCTCTTAAAAACATTTTTAGGGATTTATACCCGTTTAAAATCATCTTCTGTCCGTTCAATATCATCCTCTTCAAGGTACTCTCCAATCTGGACCTCTATAACCTCAAGAGGAATTTTACCAGTATTTGCAAGTCGATGCATCACACCGGCAGGAACATAGGTGGACTCACCTGGCCGTAAAAACTGGTGGGTTCCATCAAGCTGCACATCAGCACTTCCATGCACAATGACCCAGTGTTCAGATCTGTGGTGATGACGCTGCATTGAGAGCCGCTTTCCAGGGTTTACATTTAGACGCTTGATCTTGTAACCAACCGTCTCTTCAAGTTCAGTATACGACCCCCATGGTCTGAAAACTGTCCGGTGAAATTCTGTGATGGGATTACCCTGCTTTTTCAGTCCCTTTACCAGGTCACCAACCTGCTCGGCCATATCACGCCTGCAAACCAGAAGCGCATCATCGGTATCGACTACGATAGTATCTTTAATACCAATCAATGCTGTGACCCGATCACCGGTGCTGATGAAATTCCCAGATGAACCCATTCCCTGATAGGACCCCACGTTCTCATGTTCATCTTTTGGTGAGACATCGTACCATGCTGCAAATGTACCAAGATCAGTCCAATGAGCTGAGAGAGGGACTGTGACAACCCGGGAAGAATACTCAAGAAGACCGTAGTCAATTGAGATAGAAGGCAGATCCTGATACACCAGATCCGGCGAAACAAAAGCTTCGAAAATTTCGGGCTGATACTGTTTCAACTCATCCTGAAAAACTCGAGCTGAAAAGAGGAACATTCCACTGTTCCAGAGATATCCATTAGAGACATAGGTTTCAGCAGTCTTTTGATCCGGTTTTTCTTTGAACTGCTTAACCCGAAACCCGGGGCCTATCTTTTCACCAGGCGCGATATATCCATATCCAGTGTGAGGGGTGGCAGGACGAATCCCAAAGGTTACCAGGTTTTCTTCTCCAAGTTCGATCGCTGCTCTTATTTCGTCTATCGCTTTTTCGTCGAGTTTATGATCGCTTGGAAATACTACAACCGTTGCATCAGGGGACTCTTTTTGAATTTCACGAACAGACCAGGCGATAGCTGGCAAGGTATTGCGCCCTTCAGTCTCACGAAGTAATCGCTCATCTGTAATTGAAAATCCAAGTTCAGCAACCTGATCCCTCACCAGGAACTGATGAATTTCATTGGTGACAATGAAAATATGATCCGGGTCAGATAGCCGCAATGCACGCAGGTATGTTTCCTGGAAAAGAGAGTGACCTTGAACCTGGAGAAACTGTTTCGGATACTGGGTTCTGGAGAGGGGCCAGAGCCTGGTTCCCACACCTCCGGCAAGGATGACAGAAAAGACAGCACTCATCTCTGACATATCTGTTAGTAACGACCATCAACTCTTCTCCCCTATCCTCAAATTCTCAAACTGTGAAGTGATAGATACAGGTGTAATTATGGATCATCGTATCGGGATTTTAACAGGGGTACTTATGATTATCGGAGTTCTGCTCTCCGGTTGTACCTCTCCAGATAAATCTCAACCTCCTGAATCAATCCCAGGTCCTTCAATAATTGATCTTGAAGATATTGCTGCAACCAACAGTGGGATTGTGCTCACTGATGCTATTGGCAGAGAAGTTACAGTGCCCAGAAATATTACCCACATCCTCTGCTCTGGACCTGGGTGCATGCGATACCTCGCCTATATAGGGGAAACCAAAAAGGCAGTGGCAGCAGATCCTGTAGAGCGGGATACACAATCACCACCTCCTCTCCCATACCTTGTGGCAAATCCTCAGATCAGAGCCCTTCCTGCTGCTGGAAAAATAACAGACGTAATTGAACCATCACAAATCACTGCATTAAATCCACGCCCGGATCTTATCATCCTGATGGGAGACAATCCACAGATTTCTGCTGATGAACTGCAGAGAAGGACAGGCATTCCGGTAGTAGTTCTTCAGGATGGTGATCTTTCATACCGCAGGAATGCCATGAATTATTCTCTTCGGATCATGGGCCTTGTTCTCGGAAAATCAGAAAGGGCGGAAGAAGTGATCAGGTTCTTTGATAAAGTCACTGAAAATCTGGAGGCCAGAACATCAACAATATCAGATTTTCAGCAGAAAAAAGCATATATTGGGGGATATTCTAATCCAAATCCCGAGGGTTTATACTCAACTACATCAATCTTCATACCTCTGCGACTGATATCAGCCCATAATATTGCAGAAGAGTATGGGAACCAGAACGGACTTTCAGGGCCATTTACAATCCCCAAAGAGGCGCTAATAAGGATCGCACCGGATGCACTATTTCTCGATATGACAACCTGGTCATTGAAGGAGAGTGCTGTCACTGATATTGAGAAGAGTGAGTCTCTCAAAGGACTTCCCGCGGTCAGGCAGGGTGAGGTATACGGCCTTTTGCCAACCTCCTTATATGGCGAAGATCACGAGTCAGACCTGATGAATGCATATATTATTGGCAAGGCACTCTATCCTGAGAAATTTACCGATGTTGAACCGAAAGTGATGGCGGATTATATCTATACATTCCTCTATGGAGAGCCTATCTTTGAAGAGATCAATAAAAATTATGGAGGAATGGCATTGTCTCGAATTCCTCTATTCACCTGATTTTCCAATATTAAAAATCTATTAATATTCAGGTTTCTATCACCGGTTTCAGCGAAACAGGTTTAAAGAAAACTTCAAATAATGAACCAAAGCAAATTCTAAAAAATATTAAAAATAGTGGGCTCGCTGAGATTCGAACTCAGGATCTCCGCCATGTCAAGGCGACGTCATAACCAGCTAGACCACGAGCCCCCGGTTGTGCCCTACAATGTAGGGGGGACGACTATTTAAAAATTGTTGTTTTAGATTGAATCCATTCACCGGTCAAAGTCTAGCAAACTTGGCTGAATATATCCCCGGCATTCCCCGGATGGCTTCCATAACCCCTTCAGGAACGTCACCGTCAACATTCAGGACCATAATTGCTTCTTCTCCAGCTTTGAATCTTCCAACCTGCATTCCAGCGATGTTAATCTGGCTTTCACCAAGAATGGTTGATGCACGCCCGATAACTCCCGGCTTGTCCAGATGACGTGAGATGATGACCGCGCCTTCTGGGATCATGTCCATAGTATATCCAGCGATAGATACAATCCTGCTTCCTCCCTGATAGAGAATGGAACCTGAAATACAGAGACTACCTGTATCAGTCACTACATTCATGGTCAGGAGATTCTTATATCCGGCAGATTCGGCAGTCTGGGTTTCAGACACAGAAATGCCCCTATCCTGGGCTACTACCGATGCATTAACCATGTTTACCGGGAACCGGAGGATGGGATCCAGAAGGCCTTTGATAGCCATATGAGTGATCAGTTTTGATGATGGCCCAATTGATCCAAGTTCACCACCGTAGATCATCTCAAGTTTTTGTATTCTGCCATCAGCGATCTGGACCAACAGGCGACCCATCTTCTCGGCAAGGATTGCAAACGGCTGGATAGAATCATGAAGGTCTGCTGGAATAATTGGCGCATTCACAACATACTTCGCACTTCCACCATTCAGAACTTCAAGACACTGCTTTGCGACTGATATAGAGACATTCTTCTGTGCCTCGACAGTGCTTGCACCCAGATGTGGAGTGGTAATGATTCCGGGAACTCCAAGGAGTGGGGAATCCTTTGGAGGTTCTGACTCAAAGACATCGATCGCTGCACCGGCAACCTTCCCAGATTTTACAGCATCAGCCAGTGCCTGTTCGTCAATGATTCCACCACGCGCGCAATTGATGATCCTGACTCCATCCTTCATTGTCTTGATGGTCTGTGAATTTACAATATGGCGGGTCTCTTTGATCAGAGGTGTGTGGACCGTGATTATATCTGCCTGCTTGAAGAGTTCTTCAAGGCTCATCGACTGGATACCCATCGCTGCAGCTTTTTCTGTAGTGATGAACGGATCATACCCAATAATTTTCATATCAAAGGAAGAGGCTCTCTTTGCAATCTCTCTTCCAATTCTGCCAAGACCAACAATACCAAGAGTCTTCTCGTTCAGTTCAACACCCATGAACTTGGAACGCTTCCACTCACCGGCCTGCATTGATGCATTTGCCTGTGGGGTATTTCGGCAGAGAGAGAGCATCATTGCCATGGTATGCTCTGTTGCTGCCAGCGTGTTACCTTCTGGGGCATTCGCAACGATGATTCCACGCTTTGTCGCGGCCTTCATATCGATATTGTCAACACCGGCCCCGGCCCTACCGATGAACCGCAGTTTTTTACCTGCCTCAATTACTCTCTCGGTAACCTGTGTACCGGAGCGAACCAGAAGAGCATCATAGTTCTCAATGGTTGCAACAAGTTCATCCTCTGATAAACCGGTCTGCACATCAACCATCACCTTCTCTCTGAGAATCTCTATACCTTCTTCTGCAAGATCGTCACTGACAAGAACGTTAAATTTCACAGTACTCATTACTAGGTCGTCTGAAGATGACTTGATGGTTGTCATATGAAAGCATTTTCAGGATAGATAATGGCAGGATAGCAAAGGGATAAAAAAAGTCAGTGGTGAAAGAGGTTTGTCTGAAAGTCACGATCTACAATTGTGATACACCGGTTATCACAAACCTCATTGGTGATCTCTACCGGATAACAGCCGGTGAGACACCCAAGACAAAGATCTTCCTGTGGGATCCCGATTGCCTCCACAAGAGCAGAAACTGAAAGATAGTGGAGTGATGTTGCGGTGATGCTTTTACGAACTTCTTCAACATCCTTGTCACTGCCGATAAGTTCAGTACGGGTAGGCATGTCAACCCCCAGGTAGCACGGAGCCTTGATGATGGGTGAGCCAATCCTCATATGAATCTCCTGTGCCCCTGCATCCCTCATCGTTTCAATAATTCTCCGGGAAGTTGTTCCACGAACAATTGAATCATCAACCAGAACCACCGAGCGGTTATTCAGATGATCAGGGATCGGATTGAGTTTGATCCTCACAGCCTGCTCACGCTTTTTCTGGGTTGGCATGATAAATGTCCGGCCCATATACCGGTTCTTGATCAGACACTCCTTAAACGGAATGCCGGATTGCTCAGAGAAACCTACAGCATACGCTGTACCGGAGTCAGGAACCGGACAGACAACATCGGCTTTCACTGGTTCATCATCAGATATCTGGGCACCTATCTTTCTGCGCACATCATACACAAGCGAGCCGTCAAGACGGGAGTCTGCTCTTGCAAAATAGATGTACTCAAAGACACAGTGTCCACGGTGTCGTGCCTCGGCTATCTGCTTAGATCTGACACCATCCTGATTGATGTGAATCATTTCACCAGGATATACATCGCGCTCAAGTGTTCCTGCCAGTGCGTCTATTGCTACACTCTCTGAACAGATGATGTATGAATCACCAGCCTTGCCAAAGCATAGCGGACGAATACCATGGGGATCACGAAACGCATAGAGATCTCCATCATACATCATCACAACCGAGTATGAGCCCTTAAGACACTCCATGCACTTGCGAACAGCGTCTTCAATAGTGCCGCCTTTCCTGATCTCTTCGGTTATGATCTTAGAGATGATCTCAGTATCAGAGGTAGACCAGAATATCTGCCCCTTATCCTCGAATTTTGTCCGAAGATCACGATAGTTGACCAGGTTGCCATTGTGGGCTATTGCAATCACATGTCCGCGGAAACTGAAAAGAAACGGCTGAATATTCTCTGGCCGGTTCTCTCCGGTTGTCGGATACCGGACATGGCCAATACCTACCGAACCGGATAGCGAACTGAGTGTAGCCTCTGAAAAGACTTCTGATACAAGGCCATTGCCTTTGAACTTACACAGTCCGCTTCCGTTAAAAGTGGCAATCCCGGCACTTTCCTGACCGCGATGCTGAAGCGCGTACAGCGCATAATAAAGAGAAAAGGAGACGTCGGCACAATTACTGATGCCAACGATACCGCACATGATTAATGAGTTGCTTCTTTTGGACGCTTGTTAATCCAGCGGTATCCACGAAGTCTTGGGCTTCGTCCAAATCCACATGAAGAACAGATCTTGTGTCTCTTGTGGTAGGACATCTTTCCACACCGCCGGCAGGTGATGTGGGTCTGCGTCTGACGCTTTCCGCGTGATGGTGTTCCTTTTGACATAGACTCGTTACCTCTTATTGAACTGACGGGGAGATGTAGATGACATTATCGCCGCGGATAATCAGGGTGCCGATACTTGCAGGCTGCCCGTTTATCTCCTCCTCTGCCTTATCGAGGACGAGGTTCATGTGGACATCATATCCCTGCAGGACGCCCCGGATTTCACGTCCGCCTTTCAGAGATACCAGTACCGGTTGCCGGTTGAGGACCTGATCTAAAATATCCATAGGTCTTTTGGTCATATTACTACCCTGTGTAACTCGAGATGAGTGAATAGATTGAGAGCGGACGGTACTTAAACGTTTTCCGAATCCACTCTCCGGGTTTCATGCCCGTTATCTACAGACATATATGGGTTTGATCATCAAAATGATACCTGATATATGGGGAAAATAATTGCAAAACGGCGCCATCCGATCAGGAAGTCACAGGTCGCTGAACTCATCGGATCTCTAAAAGAGGAGATAGGGGCATCTGCTGAACTCTTTACTGCTAAAACCATCGAGGTGCTTGAGACAGGTACGCAGCTCCATATTTATCTCGTGGATAAAGAACCGCTGCTTCTTGAGAAAGACGGTGTTCTCTTTCCAAGTCTCAAGGGCGCACTTGCAAGACCCTTTCCACAGCGACGCATCGTAGTTGACATGGGTGCAGTTTCATTTGTCATTAACGGTGCAGACATCATGCGCCCGGGAGTCAAATCAGTGAGCCCTGATGTGAAAGCAGGAAGACCTGTTCAGATAGTTGACGAACGTCATGGAAAACCGCTGGCCCTTGGAATTGCCCTCTTCGATGCTGAAGACCTCATGGCACAGGAGAAAGGCAAGGTAATCAAAACATTCCATCATGTCGGTGATGAGATCTGGACCGTTGAACTCTGATACAGGAAATTCGGCGGAAAATACCACGGAAACCAGCATCTTTAATATTGAGCACACAAAAAGGTTTTGTTATGGGACTTCGTGACCTTATCTTCAGGCCCAAAGATAACAGTGATCCTGACCAGTATAAAGAACTCCCCCTGAAGGATTACGAGGGTGAGAATCCTGCACTGCTTGTAAAAGTGGCGACTGTCACCAGCCTGCGGGAAAGCCAGATAGTAAAGGATCAGATCTATGATGGTGACATTGTTATAGTCGATATCAACCGGCTCAAGATGGACAAGATCAATTACGAGCGGGTGATGAAGGACTTTTATCAGGTTGCGCGTGACGTTGACGGAGATATCGTAGGTCTTGGGGACCAGCAGTATGTAATCATCACCCCCCGCAATGTCAAGATATCACGCGACCGGATCGGTGGCGGTGCCTGAGTGCGTCAGGAGGTCAGGGGAACCTGCCCGGCCTGTGGTGAAGAGGTCGAATATCTCTATGAGACCGAAAATATACCCTATTTCTCCGAGATCCTGATCATCACATGCTCCTGTCCACTCTGTGGGTACAGATTTTCTGATGTCCAGTCTCTGACTTCCCGCGAGCCTGTCCGGATAGAATTCCCTGTCACATCAGAAGAGGATCTGATGGTCAGGGTCGTCAGAAGTACACAGGGGGAGATCCAGATACCAGAACTTGGAGTTGAGATCACACCAGGTCCTGCATGTGAGGGTTTTGTCTCCAATGTAGAGGGTATCCTCATGCGAATAGACAAAGTTCTTGACAGTGCGATCATCGATGGCGATGATGAACAACGGAGGAACGCGATGGATCTCAAGGAGAAGATTGCACTGGTAAAAACCGGATCATTTCGAATAACCCTGATCATCATTGATCCAATGGGTAACTCTGTGATAGATTCAGATCGCGCGAAAAAAGAGTCCTATGAAATCTGTACCGATTCGCTCTGAATGAAGGGCTATCGGATCTCTTTTCCTTTCAGCAATACACCGGGCTTCTCGGTAACCCTACCGACAATTTTTGCATCCGGGAAGATAGAACTGACTGCTGTTACACCTGATTCAGGTACAATGCAGACGTATCCCATTCCCATGTTAAAGGTGCGGTACATCTCACTGTCAGAAATTTTTCCTTTTTCCTGTATCCAGCGATAGATCTCCTGGGGTTCGAGTGGTGTATCGATCGAGAACCCGAACCCGGAGAGCCGGGTAAGATTGAGAAGACCGCCACCGGTTATGTGGCACATACCATGAACTTGAGTTATAGCAGTGAGTTTCAGAACTTCAGCATAGATTCGTGTTGGAGTAAGCAGGATCTCTCCGATTGCCCTGCCATCACTGAGTCGTTCATCGTATGAACCATACTCGGTAACCATCCTCCTGGCAAGAGTCAGGCCGTTGCTATGGATACCAGACGAAGGGATGCCAACAATGAGGTCTCCAGGGGCAACTTTCTCACCGCTTATCACCTTATTCTTCTCCTGAATTCCAAGGCAGGCACCGGCAAGGTCTAAACCCTGGACTAATCCCTTCAGAGTGGCGGTCTCGCCCCCGACAATTGAGATATTGGATAGGCGGGCTCCCTCGTTTAACCCAATTCCAATCTGCTTCATCTGCTCAAGTGAGAGAGCATTTGTTGCAACATAATCGACAAATGCCACCGGTTCCAGATTCATGACATAGAGATCGTTGACATTCATCGCGATGCAGTCTATCCCTACAGTTGACCAGTCTTTCAGTTCATCGGCGATGAGCATCTTGGTGCCGACCCCGTCAACTGCAAGTGCAAGGACATGGGAGCCAAAATTTACAAACCCGGCAAAATGACCGATGTCTGAAGCCATCTGGTATTCGCCCTTTCGTTTGAAAGTCAACTGGGAGACCAGCGCCTTCACAGCCTGGGCCTCAAGGTCAATATCAACCCCGGCTTCCCGGTATGCATCCTTGTTGTTGTCTGTCATCAGCACTCCTCACACTTGGTAGAGAGTTCAAACTCTTCATGGAGGACCATCACTGCTCTGGGTCCGTCCTCCTGTTTTACCACAAACGAGATATTCACTTCAGAAGAGCCCTGCGAGATCATCATGGCATTGATCCCGGCTTTTCCAAGAGCTGAAAATGTTCGTCCTGCTGTCCCAGCCATACCAGCCATACCTGAACCAACAACTGCTACCGCACATACATCTTCGTTTGCAGTGATCTCTCTGAAGACACATCGCTCTTTCAGCGGTTGCAGGGCATCCTTGGCTGTCTGAACTTGCTTTTCTTCGATGATCAGTGAGATATTCGCTTCCGAAGAACCTTGGGAGATCATCATCACGTTGATCTGATTCTCTGCAAGGATAGAGAAGATATGCTTGGCCACTCCTGGTCTTCCGATCATCTGGGCGCCTGTGATGGTGATGGCTGCCACTTTGTCAATGAAGGTAATGGCCTTTACCACTCTCGTCTCACGACGCTCACCTTTCTCAATGCAGGTACCCGGGTATGAAGGATTGAAGGTATTCTTCACCCATACAGGGATATTCTTCTGCATTGCCGGTTCGATCGAACGTGAGTGCATAACCTTGGCCCCAAAGTAGGAGAGTTCCATAACCTCGATATAAGAGATCCGGGGAATTACACGCGCATCTTTCACCAGTCTGGGATCAGTGGTCATGATTCCATCCACATCTGTCCAGATCCAGATCTCATCGACCATGAGTGCAGCACCGAGAATCGCAGCTGTATAGTCTGAACCACTTCGCCCAAGAGTCGTTACAACACCCTTCTCAGTACAGCCCATAAATCCCATAACCACCGGGACAGAGGTTGTTATGAGAGGGTCAAGACGTGAGCGGATCCGTGCTTCTCCTGCTGGGAGCGCAATAGCATCACCGTGGTTGCCAGTTGTGAGAATACCAGCCTCACATCCATCCAAAGCCAGAGATGAAATCCCCCGTTGCCTGAGTGCTGCACTAATTATTGGTGCATTCAGCCGCTCCCCAAATGAGATCACATAGTCGCGTGACCGGGGGGTGAGTTCCCGCAGATGAAAAACAGCATGGAGAAAATCATGGAGGTTGTTAATCGCCCTGATAATAACCTCACTTGTTTCTGAATAATAATCAGGAGCGACCGCTTGAAGAGTGGTCAGGTGAGTGGATGTCAGATAATCGACCAGGACATTCACTGCCGATGTATCACGGGAGCTGACCATCTGCTCTGCAGTCTCGATGATCCGATCAGTCACACCGCGCTGTGCCGAGACCACAACCACCATCTGATCACCTTTTGCCAGATGGCTGGTGATGATATCCATGGTCTTACCAACAGCATCAGCATTCTGGACAGAGGTCCCCCCAAATTTCATTATGAGCTTCATTCAGCCGCAACTCTCATACTAAGTACTTTTTATCTCATTTTAGGATGCACCCTACTAATAAGATGAAGGTCAGGGAGATCATCAGTTCGCATGTTCTGGTCATCGGAAGCGGTGGCGCCGGAGTCAGAGCTGCCATCGAAGCATCGACACATGGAGAGTGTGTTCTGGTCTCAAAGACCATTGCCGGAAAAGGTGGATGCACCATCATGGCAGAGGGTGGGTACAACGCCGTTCTAAATTGCGATGACAAAACAGATGATCACTTCGCTGACACCATGAAAGGGGGAGCCTTTCTCAATAACCCAGAACTGGTCAGAACTCTTGTAACCGAGTCACCAGAGAGAATCCGGGATCTCCTCTCCTGGGGAGCAGTTTTTGATGTTACAGGTGAATGTTCCCTGGCTCAACGTCCTTTTGGAGGACAATGTTTTCCTCGAACCTGTTTTGCAGGTGACCGCACCGGCCATGAGATGATGATCACCCTGATGGATCGCCTGGCAGCCACCGAGGTGAGGATCTGCCATGAGGTGACAATCATTTCCCTGCTCTGCGAAGGTGGGCGGGTTATAGGAGCTGCCGGTCTAGACAGAAACGGAGAGCTCATTGAGTTTCTTGCCGATGCAGTAGTCCTTGCCACAGGTGGTGGAACCCGAGTGTATGATATTTCCACCAACTCAACAAGCGGGACCGGTGATGGATATGCAATGGGATTTCGTGCAGGTGCAGAACTCATCGACATGGAACAGGTTCAGTTCCATCCAACCGGTGCCGTATATCCCTGGGACGCACGGGGCCGTCTTGTGACAGAGGCAGTCAGAGGAGAGGGAGGAGTCCTTAAAAACGCGCTCGGTGAGCGGTTTATGACCCGGTACGATCCCCAGAGGATGGAACTCTCAACCCGTGATGTTGTGGCCCGGGCTGCAGCTACAGAGATCAGGGAAGGACGTGGAACACCACATGGTGGTGTCTGGCTTGATATCTCACATCGCTCTCCTGAAGATATAGAAACCAGGCTTCCAACTATGCTTGAACAGTTCCTGATGTTCGGCGTTGATATTCGGAAAGAACCGATGGAAGTCGCACCAACTGCACATCATATCATGGGAGGTCTGCGCATTGATCGCGAATGCAGAACAACAGTTCCCGGTCTGTTTGCCTGTGGTGAGGTTGCAGGAGGTGTTCATGGTGCAAACAGGCTTGGTGGAAACGCCCTTGCAGAGACACAGGTGTTTGGAAGAAGGGCCGGTGACTCAGCTGGCAAAGAGCCGGTTCGCGAGAAGAACCTGAACGATTCTGCAATCCAACTGGTGATCAGAGATCTCAAGGAATTTTCTGAGGGACAGACTCCTGCTCGTGAGATACGGACACGACTTCAGGAAGCGATGTGGAACGGGGCTGGAATATTCAGAAACAAGGGTGCGCTTCAACATACCTTAAACGAGATAGACTCGCTTGATCAGGTCAGGATGAAAGCCACAATTCCGGAAGAGTATGCAGAGTGCTGTATTGTGAAAAACATGCTGACTACCGCACGACTTATCGTGCGTTCTGCCCTGACCAGAGAAGAATCCCGGGGTGCCCATGTCAGGACTGACATAACCCAGGATTGGGATAACGCATCCTCCCCATTTGGTCACACTCATATCAGTCAGAAAGATGTTTCGATAGAACACAGGGAGGGAGCATGATCCACCTGAAAGTCCAGATTTCACGGTTTAATCCTCAAGGAGATCTGAAGCCACACACTAAACAATACGCTGTTGATGTGAATGAGGGAGCACGAATACTCAATGTTCTGCAGGCGATCCAGAGTCAGGATCCCACCCTGTCATTCAGGTCCAGTTGTCGTGCAGGTCAGTGTGGGAGTTGTGCAGTCAGGGTCAACGGTGAGCCAAAACTTGCCTGCATGGCAGAGGCAACAGACAGGATGCTCATCGAACCACTGGATCTTCCTGTAATCAAAGATCTTGTTGTAGAACTTGTCCCGGGTATCAATTCTATTCCACGTATCCACCCATGCGATTGCCATGACATCCCTGACCCTGCACAGATTGCCAGACTAAAACCACTGCGGGACTGTATCGAATGCCTCTCATGTGTTTCAGCTTGTCCAGCGATGAAAGTGACAGACTTCATTGGGCCGACCTCAATGCGTGCACAGATGCGGATCGCTCTTGATCCTCGTGAGACAGAAAGCAGGATCAGGGATGCAATCGCCCAGGGACTTTTCACATGCACCAGTTGCCAGAGATGCCGGGTAGTCTGCCCGAAAGAGATCGAGATACCGGGAAAAGCCATCGAAAAACTTCGTGAGATTGCAAATCGTGAAGGTCTAACCCTCCCACGGCATCAGGCAGTTGCCGATCTTGTAAAAAGAACAGGGCGGAGCGTTGAGACATCTGATAAAACATTTCTCGATCAGGTCCCGGATATCATCGAGCCTTTTGGTGAGGTAAAAGGGGAGGTAGGATTTTTTGTCGGTTGTATGTTCAACGGGAGGCTCCCTGAACGTGCACTAGATCTGCTGGAAGTAATGAAACGTGTCGGTATCAGGGTCATCATTCCAAAGGATCAGATCTGCTGCGGTTCTCCTCTCATACGAACAGGACAAACTTCTTTTCTCGATGAAATCAAAGAGAAAAATATCCGGGCATTCACGAGCCGTGGGATCACAACAGTAATGACCATGTGTGCCGGGTGTGGTTCAACCCTGAAACATGATTATGAGACCCCATTTACTGTCAAAGACGTTACAGAAATATTAACAGAAATAAAAATTCCCCTGC
This sequence comes from Methanospirillum lacunae, assembly GCF_003173355.1. Classification (NCBI taxonomy): domain Archaea; kingdom Methanobacteriati; phylum Methanobacteriota; class Methanomicrobia; order Methanomicrobiales; family Methanospirillaceae; genus Methanospirillum; species Methanospirillum lacunae. The sequence continues at coordinate 17,664 of NZ_QGMY01000016.1, forward strand.
CTGCCCGTCTTGGTGAGATTGTAACCTACCACGATCCCTGTCACCTCATGAACGGACAGGGAATCAGTGAGCAACCCAGAGAGTTGATCAGAAGAGTCGCAGGATCGTTCGTTGAGATGCCAGCGCAGTGCTGTGGATCTGGCGGGGGAGTCAGATCTGGACTGCCTGAAGAGGCTGCAGCGCTAGGAGAACTGCGAAGAAGCGCCATCGAAGCGACAGGTGCTGATTCAGTCATCACGATCTGCCCGTTCTGCGAATACCATATTCAGGAACATACTGATAAACCAGTTAAAAATCTGATGACCCTTCTGCTTGAAGGTTACCGGAAAAAAGAGGCACAGTAACATCATAATGAGCCGGCGAGATCCCGATGAGGTGGATGCATACCTCCGGTCTTTTATTCTTGAAGATGACTCTTCAGGCCAGTGTACCTTTAGCGAGGGGACAACACTTCAGGATGTTATCTCAGTTTCAGGGGAAAAAATTACCAGGTACACAAATGAGTTCTGGACAGCGAGACAGAGACAGGCTGCCAGAGTTCATGAGATATCATATCGTGCCTGTTTCAAACCCCAACTTCCCAGGTTTTTCATTAAACTTCTGACAGAGCCGGGAGATCTTGTGTACGATCCATTTGCAGGAAGAGGAACAACACCTCTTGAAGCTGGTCTCCTTGGAAGAAAGGTTGTTGCAAATGATATCAACCCCCTATCCCGAATTCTTACAGTTCCACGTTTTTTTATCCCTGATCCCGCAGAAGTCAAAGCAAGGCTTCTTTCAATTCCATATATATCCGGGCTCAAGGTCGAACGTGATCTCTCCATGTTTTTTCATCCGGAGACTGAAGCAGAGATCCTTTCTCTTCGAACGTACATCCTGGCCCGTGAACATACTGGCAGTCTTGACCACCTGGACCAGTGGATTCGGATGGTTGCAACCAATCGACTAACCGGACATTCCCCTGGTTTCTTCTCAGTATACACCCTCCCGCCAAACCAGGCAGTCTCACCCGAACGGCAGATCAAAATAAATGAGACACGGGGACAGCAACCCCCATACCGGAGTACCAGGGATATCATCCTGAAAAAAACCCGAATCCTTGTGAAGGATCTAACAAGACAAGAGATTCAAAACCTCCGTGAAGCAGGAGAAAAAATTCTGTTTATAACTGGGGATGCAAGACAGACATCTTCGATAGAGGAAAATTCTGTTCGTCTCACAGTCACATCACCTCCATTTCTTGATATCGTTCAGTATTCTGCCGATAATTGGCTCAGGTGCTGGTTCAATGGTATTGATGAAGAAGAGATTGGATCAAAAATTACCAAACTCCCGAAAGTAACTGATTGGACTGATGTGATGCAGGGAGTTTTTCATGAACTCTACAGGATCACACAACCAGATGGATGGGTAGCCTTTGAAGTGGGAGAAGTGAGGAACCGGACAGTCATGCTTGATGAGGTTATTGTCCCGGTTGGGATGAATGCCGGGTTTACCTGTGTTGGAATTGTGGTGAACAGCCAGGAGTTTACCAAAACCGCAAACATCTGGGGAGTATCAAACATGGAGATCGGCACCAATACCAACCGGATAGTGCTCTTTCAAAAAGAGGGATAAACCGGATTAGTGGTTTACCATCAGATAATCAAAGGCAGACAGAGCTGCTTTTGCCCCTTCACCGGCTGCAATGATAATCTGCTTGCCAAGAACAGCAGTAACATCACCAGCTGCAAAAATACCAGGAGCATTAGTCCGACAGTTGATATCGATGACAATCTCTTTTAGATAATTGAGGTTCACGAGTCCTTCCAGGAAACTGGTGTTTGGAATCCAGCCAATCTCAGTGAAAAGACCATCGACTTTCAGCTCTTCGCTCTTCCCGGAGGATCGCTCGTTGATTACAATACCACTGAGCCGATCAGTTCCTTTGAATTCAGTCACCTCTGAACCGAGATGTATGATAATATTTGAACGGTTTTTGATCTTCTCCTCGTAAACCGCATCAGCTCGTATCTTGCTTCTGACAATTAGGTGCACAGTTGTGGCAATATTACTCATCTCAATGGCAGTCTGCAGCGCCGAGTTCCCGCCACCAACAATAGCGACGACCCGTTCCTTGAAGAGCGGACCATCACATGTGGCACATACTGATATTCCCCTGCCGGTAAACTCCTCCTCGCGCTCAAGCCCAAGACGTTTGGGTCTTTTGCCCTGGGCAAGGATGACGCTTTTCCCTTTGAACTGTTTTTCTGATGCGGTCTTAACCAGGTATCCACCGGTTGTAGGAAGAAGTGATGAAATCTGATCGAGCTCGATCTTGATATCGGTCTGCCTTACCTGTTCCTCAAACTTTGACATCAGTTCATCGCCGGTGATCATCCGATAGCCCATGTAATTTTCAATATTCCAGCTTTCAAGAGCCTGACCGCCGATATCTTCAGAAATAACAATGGTTTTCAGATTCTTACGAGCACAGTACAGTGCCGCAGTCATTCCTGCCGGTCCTGCACCAGCGATGATAATATCGTAGACTGAAGATTCATCACTGCTGCCAAACAATTCAGAGAGCCGGTTTGAATCAAAACCAACAATCACCTCATCATCAACAGTGATGACCGGCACCCCGTACTGGCCGGACTTTTCAACCATCTCTTTTGCTGCCGTGCGATCGACACCAACATCAATACTTCGGTATTCAACCCCGTATCGATCCAGAAAGGCCTTGGCGAGTCGACAATAAGGACAGTTCTGCGTTGAATAGACGGTCACCTGTGGCATACAGGTGGATATGCAGTGGAAAGATATGAAGGTGCGGGAAAAAGGGAGTGACAGTTATGATCGTCGCGCAAACAGTACCAGTGCAAGAAGGCCTGCAACAACAGGAGCACCAACCATGGGTGCTGCCTTTGTTGGTTCTGTTTTCGGGAGATCAGGAGTATTGGTCTGCTGGGAAGGAGTGACCGATGCATCAATACTTCCGGATACACCGGGTGCAAAGGTCAAATCCAGACGTTGGGATTCACCGGCGTAGAGTTTGACCTTCTGCGCTGCCTCCATTCCCTGAGCGCTGAAGATAATATACTGACCGATCTGCTTTTCTTCCCCATTTACTACAAGACGCTTGTCAAAGGTGTCTGAACCTCCATATACACCAGCATCGACAACTGTGATGTTCCCTACTTCAGTCCCGTTAATTTTGGCTGAAATGACAGTTCCTGCAGGTATAGGAGCACCATTGATCGTGGCGTTGCCATAGAACTCATACGGCAGTGGTGGAATTGCAGACACACTACTGACAATGAAGAACAGTGATACTAGAATTATTCCGGCTTTCAGATACATGATATCAGCGTCCGAGTCTTTGCCAATTGGCAAGTCTCTCAGTACAATGGCACCCAGAAATAAATGGATTTGTCCCCTTCAGGGGGTAAGTTGTCCAGGTGCAGAGAGATAGATCCAATATCCTGCTCCCGGAACCAGCGGAGTCTTATCTGAATTTTGGCCTGAACCGCCTTTGATAATGGACTGCTGATACTGCTGATGTGCAGAATCAAACCCAACTACATAAGTCCAGTCAGACAAACATGCAAGAATATCAGACGCTGGTTTTTGGGCCATTCCGGGTGGTCCAAAAATATTCCATCCTGATCCAAGAGACCGGGGCGATGTTGCTGGTCCCTGAACCCTGAGTGGAATGGTCAGTGCCTGTTCAGTGAAGATCCAGTACGCATTCATTGGAGAGAGAGCATCCTTCGGGCCGACGATGCTCCATCCCTTCTGGGCATCATAGGTAAAGACTGAGTGTCCGGCACTTGGAACATTTCTAAACACCTCTGCAGTATCTGTCCCTGGCTGCATGACCATCGGAATGCCAACAAAGTTCCAACCCGGTGTAAGTTGCAGGTTCAGAATCTGATCGCCACTGCTGCCCCCCACAGTTATCTGCCCGGGAATCGTCTGAGGAATGATTGCATTCCCGGCATCATCATCGAGTTGTTTAACCTCGATAACAATTTGGGTGCTTCCCGGTGATACCCCATTAAGGTTCAGGGTCGCGAGAAGGACATTTGTAGCTCCCGGAACAACGGCATCATTCATGTCCAGAGCCCTGATGGTATAGGCAGCCCCTTCACCATGTGAAGCATCAGAAAGAGTTGCCCATGCAGGGAATATTGCACCGGTAATTGATGCGATCTGCGGGCTTTGTGGGTACACCGAGAAAACATACCCGGAAAGGCCCTGGTCAGCAGAGTCAAGAGAGATTGTTGCAGTACTGCTCATCCCTATTCCTGATATTGAGGCGGGAGAGATGGTTATAGTAGATGCACTACTGAACGCAGAGCAAAAACCAGTAAGAAGCACAATTAATAACGCAAGGTACAATTTTTTCATCGGGAAGCCTCCTCAAACAATGCGGTAATATCCCCATAATCCAGAACTCCGTTTCCATTGAAATCAAAGGCCTGGTTTGGAAGGTTTGCTTTTATCCAGTCAAAGTTATTGAAGAGTATAGGTGGATCCTGCAAGTCAATCTTCCCATTTCCATTCAGGTCCTCATATTTTCCATCATGATTCGGATCACCCGGTATCTGAACAAACCCGGGAATCGCAACAAGGGTAGCATTTGATGAATTTGTCAGATTTGTGTGAGCAGTTGCATTTCCCGGAGTCTGATTGATAACTGGCGGGGGAATGACCAGTGTCTTGTTTTCAGAACTATTTACAGGGACCGGCGGCATCGCCGGAGAAGAAGTGGCATTCAAGAAACCAGTACTGGTAGTATTATTTGCCAGATGTGGAATCGGTTGCTGGGTTACATTTGCGGCAATGAGAGGAACTGAACCATTACCAGCACTCACATTACTTGCATTCACAGAAGCAGCCTGAACAGTTGCATTCGTTGAGATATTTCCGGTACTAATCTTAACTGCCCAGAGATCACCATTGCCGATAATTCCATGAACATCGCCATCAGATGAACGTGTTGTTCCAACAACAGCCAGATTCCCATCCTGCATAAGCCTGCCCCAAGACCCGCTGTCATAATTACTTCCACCCATTGTCCGCTGCCAGATGAGGGCCCCATTTCCATCAATCTCAGAGGTCCAGAGATCTGCATCGCCATGATTACCCAGAATATCACCATCTACAGAGAAGGTTTCCCCAACAAGGAAAGCCCCTCCTCTTGGAGATGATTCTATCTTCCAGACATTATCGCTGAAGTTTCCACCATATGTTTTCTCCCAGATCAAATTACCCTGGGATGAAAGCCGGAGAACCCAGATATCTCCTGCACCATGATTGAGATGAACATCACCATCTGAAGACGCTGTCACTCCGGCGACAAGGAGATCGCCACCCGGAAGTTCTACCAGGGAATGACCCCAGTCTAATTTCGAACCACCATATGATTTCTGCCAGAGGAGAGTACCGTTTGCATCAGTCTTTACAACCCAGAGATCACTGCTACCGTGATTTGAGGTTACATCTCCATCACTGGAGTAGGTATTTCCAGTCATGGCGTACCCACCATCTGATGTCCTGATGATACTACTCCCGCTATCGCGCTTTGATCCACCAAACGTCTTCTGCCAAACAATTGACCCCGTTTGATTCAGGTGCAACATCCAGAGGTCACCACCCCCATGATGGCCCGTCACATCACCATCATTGGACATAGTGTACCCCACCAGCATGTAACCACCATCAGGAGTCTGGATGATATCTCCACCTTCATCAGTCATATTCCCCCCATAGACATGTTTCCAGACCGGTTCACCTGAGGATGTAAGTTTGATGACCCAGAGATCGCCGTTGTCATGATACCCAGAGATATCCCCGTTTGTTGATCCGGTTGTTCCAACAATGATGAAACTACCATCAGGGATGGCTTTTACCGAAAGACCATAATCAGATCCATTCCCACCATAGGCATGATTCCAAAGAGGTTTTCCATCTGGGCCGAGCCGGACCACCCAGAGATCACCCTGACCTTTTGCTCCTGAAATATTGGCATCTTCAGAGTAAGCAATCCCGGTGATGATCATCCCATTGTCTGAAGTTGTATCAACGCTATATCCCCATTCCTCTGCAGACTGACCCCCAAGAGTCTGCTGCCAGATAATATCTCCCGGGACTGCAGACACAATATGGATAAGCAGCAGGAAACCGCATATAAATAGCCCTGTGAACACCTGTTTCATAGACCCTTAACCCCACATCTACAAAGATAGTTCTGAGGATATATGGGAAAAACTAATATCAAGGTTTCGTGAAGGCTTCAACTACTATTCTGTTCAATTGATCCTGCTTATTATTTTTTAAGATAAGATAGGATTCGCGGAAGAATCTATTAAAGTGATATCGCAATGAACACAGCAGACAAAAAAAGAAAGTATGTATCTCCAGATTTACGCGGTGAGATTGGATACAGTCTTGTTAATTACTTCTTTTACAGCGGTCTTGACAGGGGTGTTTGCTGGTTCTGTAACATTGGTTGCATTTACTGCAGAACTTGTAACATTTGCAGTTGCATTGGTCTTTGATACAGATTTCTTATCATCCTTGGTCTGATAGACGCCGGCACCAATAAAGTATGTTCCATCCACACTGGCAATGTAGGATACCTTATTCATGACAGTTCCCTGTTTCAGTGGGTTTGCTTCCTGGTACTTGACAAAGCCAACACCCGGGATCTTTGCTACATCAACCATCTGCTGAACATAGCGAAGACCAGTTGAGTCAGTTGCGGAAATCATATTCTTTCCGACAGAGCCCAGGTCAAACGGAAGAGCTAGTGCCTTTCCATCATTGTCGTAGGCAAAGATGAACATCTTGTCGTTGGAAAACTGACTTGATGGGTTGTTAAAGGTAGTGAGAGCCACAGTCTTGCCGTTGTTAAGTGCAAACGTTCTGGCATCATTCACAAACTTCACTAAGGTATCATTAACAAGGTCAGGTTCCTTAGTTGAGACGTTTGCTGAAGTACCGTTGGTTGCATTTACCTTTGCAGACGGAGAAGTTGCATTAACTGCCTTACCCGTAACATTCACACTAGTTGCTTCCTGAGCAGGAACAGCGGTCTTGTTTATGTCAAGGGCACCAGTCGCCTTTACAGTAGAATTGTTCACAGACTCCGCAAATGCTCCGGAGACGAGCAGGGAGACGAGAACCGTGAGGACACATCCAATCCAGAAGATTGATCTCATGCACCTATTCATTCTCTACGAAGGTATATATGAATGATTGTCATCTATCAGCAACGAGAGAGATAAGCGGAAAAACAAAGGATCTATTCCGGTAAAATGCTTGTCAGAAAAATGTCATACAAAAAACCAACAAAACTGAATCAGGATCACAAGTTAAAAAAATTATTCAAAGGGAAATCTCTGACCACTTTGATCCTGGCACTCCACAGATGGGACAACTTCCCGGGGCTTTATCCAGAGCCACATTTCCACATACCGGGCATAAATAGACATGTTCTGCCTGGAGATCTTTTCCAGACTTAACCGCAGTAAGGGCTTTTTCATACAGACCGGCATGAACCTGTTCAGCTTTCATCGCAAAGGTGAATGAGCGGGTAGCTTCAGTGTTTGCTTCTGCTTCTGACTCTTTAATAAATCCAGGATACATCTCGGTGAACTCTTCAGTCTCGCCAGCAACGGAGGCCACGAGATTGTCTGCGGTAGAGGATATCCCTAAAACAGAGAGATGCCTCTTTGCGTGAATGGCCTCAGCTTCTGAAGCCGCACGGAAGAGTTTTGCTACCTGAGGAAATCCTTCTTCTGCTGCTTTCTCAGAGAATGATGCATATTTCCGGTTTGCCTGAGATTCTCCGGCAAAACCTGCTTTCAGATTGTCCTTGGTTGCCATACCGGATCATAATACAGATGGCCATAAATTAGTTCTGATTACCGAATGTTCGTACATATTCATTTAAAGAAAAATGAACCCAAGAACAGATCATTCACATCCATATGGATCAGATGACAACAGAGATATTATGAGGCGGATGCGGGATATTGAGGTTCATGATCGTCCCAGAGAAAAGATGGTGCAAAAAGGGGCAGCATCTCTGGAAGATCATGAACTCATATCAGCCATTCTGGGTAAAGGAACACCAAATCGTGATATTATTTCCATTTCAAAGGAAGTTGCAGATCTTTTAAAAAAAGAGGATTTTCCAAAGTATGAGCAGCTCATCAGAGTTGAAGGTATAGGACAGTCAAAGGCCTGTGTTCTTCTGGCATGTTTTGAAATTGCCCGAAGATATGGAAAAGCATCAGAGGAGCCTTTGATCAAAATTACCAGACCTCAAGACATTCTTCTGTTACCTGAGATCGCTGATATCAGAACAAAAAAGCAGGAGCATTTTCTGGTTGTAACTTTGAATGGTGCATCAGAGGTGATACGACCAAGGATTATTACAATGGGCCTGCTCAACCACAGTCTCGTCCATCCACGGGAAGTTTATTGTGATGCTATAACAGACCGGGCTGCTTCAATCATCTGTGTTCATAATCATCCTTCAGGCAATCTTGAACCAAGTACACAAGATATCAGGATCACATCCCAACTTGCACAGGCAGGAACAATTTTAGGCATCCCCTTATTAGACCATATAATAATCTCAAAAACAGGAATTACATCACTGAAAGAAGGGGGGGTTTTATAATGTTCGTCAGAACAATCCCCAGATTATTCTTAATTACAATATTTTCCGGTAAGGAGCCCGCCAAGTCTGAACCCTTTCTGATATGCAGCATCAAGAAGGTCAGGAAATCTATCCAGATCCACTTTATTGTCCATATCCCTGATAAAGAGTTCATCGTCATACCGGCAGTCCAGAATATCACAAAATGATTTGACTGAAAGAGTAACCCCATCAAAATTTTCTGGAAGATTCATCCCAGAAATGGAGAGAAGAAGTGTACGTCTAACAGCTCTTTTTTCCTTTGAAACAAGTCGCTTCTTTCTCACGTATTTAGCGCAATAAAAGACCTGAAATCGATCCATGAAAGACTTAAGATGACCGGGTATCCCCATAGTCATTACCGGCGTGGCAATGATCATACTATCCATCTCCCTGAAAGCAGGATACAAACCACTGACATCATCTTCCATCATACAAGTCTCATGATCTTTGCAGAAGTAAAACTCCCGACAGGCAGTCAGTTCAAGTTCGGGTACATGAATGACCCGAACATCGCATCCTGCAGATTCAGCGCCTGATACTGCCTTTTTCAATAATTTAGCGGTATTTCCTTCAGTAAGCGGACTTCCAAGAAGCGCGATGATCTGTGGTCTCATACCACTGATATTCACCTATATCCAGACAAGTATGTTTCGATCGGACCGATTAAAAAACCAAAATATTTAAAAAATATTGCAATATTAAGAAAATAACCAATTAATTCAACACATTTTCATCCGAATCATTAAATAACGATCATGATGAGTATAGATATGGTAAAAACCATGAGTGAACCGAAACGAGTAAAAGCAGGAGAAAAGGTCGGCCCAGGAAAATACGTCTGTGTGGATTGCGGAAAGACATACGAGATGACCGACGCTGAACAGGATCTGAGACACTGTCCTGCATGTGCATGTGAGATGTACGACTGTTTCCCGATTACTCATATCAGGGATGACGTAAAAACTCCGGAAGACGCAACGCATCCCCCGAAGCGATCATAACCGCTTCGACCTGTCCCGGCAGGATTCCCGGTATTGCCTTCTGAATATCTCACCCCAGAGGAACATAAATGGTTAATGTATCAGCGGAAGGACAGGTCTTTGAATGCGAGATCTGCGGAAATGTGGTAAAAGTTACCGAAGTCGGAGGCGGCGAACTTATCTGCTGTGGCGAACCGATGGTTCTCCAGGAGTAATCCCATGACAGCAGGAATTGATGATCTTGAAACAAAGATCGGAAAAGTACCTCGCGTTTTTAAAAAGTTAGCCGAAACCGATCCGGATTTACATGAGATGATCCTCAAACTTGACCAGTATATCTGGGACGATGGGGCACTATCTCGGAAAACTAAGAAACTTATCGCTATCGCCATTGCTACCTCAATGAGGGATCAGCATGCTATCAGGGCACAGATGGCTGGAGCGAAAAACCTCGGAGTAACCAAAGACGAAGTTGAAGAAGCTCTTAGAGTGGCTTACCTTCTAGCTGGCATGCCGGCATATGTAAACGGGAAGATTGTTGAAGAAGAGGTTATGTGAGTATGAATTGCGATGAAGAGTATGAATGTGACTGTATCAGCCTTCCCATCCTTGGGGCCCCGGCTCCTGATTTTGAAGCGGTAACAACCCAGGGAACCATTACCCTATCAGAATTACAGGGTAAGTGGGTGGTTCTCTTCTCCCACCCTGCTGACTTCACACCTGTCTGCACAACTGAATTCATCGCTTTTGCCCAGGTATATGATGAACTCAAGGCTATGAACACTCAGCTCATCGGACTTTCCATTGACAGTGTTCACTCCCATATTGCCTGGATCAGAAATATCAAAGAGAAGATGGGTATTGAGATCCCATTCCCTGTTATTGCAGATCTTGATATGAAAGTTGCAACTCTATACGGAATGGTTCATCCGGGCCAGAGCAGCACAGCAACGGTGAGGACTGTCTTTTTCATTGATGATAAGGGGATACTCAGGGCAATGATCTATTACCCACTCAGTAACGGGAGATCAATTCCGGAGATTGTCAGATTGGTAAAAGCACTTCAGACATCTGACAAAGAAGGAGTTGCAACACCAGCAAACTGGCAGCCTGGGGATAAGGTTATTGTTCCACCTCCAAAGACTGTAGAGGAGGCAGAAAAGCGTATTACTGAAGGATACGATTATAAAGATTTTTACCTCTGCTTCAAAGACTCCTAACCCCTCTTCTTTTATCTGGCAACCGCCAACACTGGATGATATGGGGATCAGTGTTCTTGCCATTTCTGGAAGTCCTCGCAGACACGGCAATTCTGAACAATTAATGGACTGGGTCCTTTCATCGATGATGAATCAACCAGATGTATCAGTCCAAAAGATCACCCTCGTTGACGCCGATATCAGGCCATGCCGTGGCTGTAATGCATGTGAAAAATTGAATCGGTGTGTTATCAGGGACGGCATGGATCAATTGCATGACCAGATCATAAAAGCTGACTGTATCATTGTGTCATCGCCGATCTACTGTATGAGTGTTTGTTCCCAGGTTAAAGCTCTCATCGACCGAGCACAGGTCTTTAGATCCCGTAAGTACGTACTAAAACTACCGGTTGTTCCACCAGAGCGGAAGGGAAAACGACTAGGACTATTCATCTCATCAGCAGGACAAGACTGGAGTTATGTCTTTGATGCCGCCATCCCCGTGATAAAATGCTTTTTTCATGTGATTGAAGTCAGGGATAGCGATATTGGATACCTGATGATCAATCATGTGGATGAAAAGGGGGCAGTGCTTAATCATCCCACTGCACAAAAAGATGCAATTCAGAAAGGCTCTGAGATAATCTCTGTACTGAGGGAGAGGCTTTCTGTATGAGCCAGGGAATTAAAGTTATCGGAGTGCTTGGTAGTCCACGAAGGCATGGAAACACTGAGATTTTACTAGATTCTTTCCTGAAAGGTGCAACAGAAGCAGGAGCGGAGACTGATAAAATTATTCTCAGCAAAATGTCATATTCCTCGTGTAAAGGGTGCAATGCCTGCCATAAAACCGGGGAGTGTATTCTAAAGGATGATGTTCATCCGGTTTTTGAACAAATGTTGAGTGCTGACTGCCTTGTTATATCATCGCCCATCTACACCATGGGTATAACCACCGAACTCAAAGGATTCATCGATCGTGCCCATTATGTCTGGGTCAGACATTACAAGCTTAACACGCATCCCCTCCCCCCGGAAAAAAAGAAACTCCACAGAGGGTATTTTCTATCAACTGCAGGAATGGACCGGGATGACGTTTTCTCGACTGCGTTTCCCATGATGACCGCATTATTTAATATATTCGGTTTTTCATATTGTGAAAATATCCTCGCAAAAGATATGGATGGATTTGGTGGAATAACCGGAAACCCCGAGATACTCACGGCGGCACACAAGAGTGGGTCAAATGCAATAAAAGGAATTCTGGCTAAAGAACCGTGTAATACTGTGAAAAAAGTATGATTTATTTTAAATCGGGTTTGAAATGGAAATATTATTAAACCCTATTATCGGATATCGTTCCATTGTTCTCCATATCGGCATTTTTTCTAGATCATGGACATTGAGTTGAATAATATTCAAACCCTTTTTCAGGTTAATCTTCTGAGTATAACTTACTCCATTCGGTGTTATTACGGTTTTTTCCTGAATTTTTCCGTCTAATATTATGTCAAGTGTTCTATTTTGAGAGTTGCTTCTCGCTTGAATATTTAATTGAACTCTTCTTTCATCTGGAGAAGATACAGCAAATGTACCATTATTTTCCATCCAGCGAAATGGCTTTCCATTCTCACTTTTGAGTTGACTCCACCCGGTTGTGTAATCGATAAACTGTATTGACTTGTCAAAAATATCAGGTTTGAATGTATTTTGTGCAAATATGTGAACTTTATTTATATCAACTGGAAAATCTGAAATCTCCAAATCTCCGTTGATATATCCTGGCCCATGTTGGATAACGGCCTTTTTTTGATCGATAAAGGCAGTATTATCAATTTTATCGAGAAGAGGAATAGAATTATTGTCAGAAAATTCCTTTCGAATATTGTTTTTGTAGGTCACAAAATAGGGAAATCCATCCTCATATGAGTATTCAGTATATAGTGATCTTTCTCCAAAAATCTCATTATCTGGATTATAACATGCTGGACATATCACCATTACAGATTTGGACAACTGATTAAAGGTCAGATAATTATCACCCCGGTGATCCATAAGACATCCAATCGTGATTCCTCCGGTTGATATTAACGTGGCTAGAAGAATTAAAGAGACCAAATAATTTGAATTATATTCAGTAATAAGGGATACAATCAAAATAAACAGTGGAATAATCCAGATTGCATAACGAAAGAGGTACATCATTCCACAATTCCAATTTATTGTCGTTGTTCCTGCAAATGCAAGAGCAATAGCGATCATCCAGATTAGTAATATTCGGTAATCATGCTGAATAACAAGAGAATAGGGGACTAGAAAAATTGAAATTATTAATAACAGGGGTAGATATACAAGAATTCCTGAATTCAGATCAATAAATAACCCTACTACTCTCTCCCAGGATATGAAGGAAAAACTTGCAGCATTAATGTACATTTGAGGGTTGGTTGTGTGAAAAAAATAAAAACTATAGAGGTATGGAAGGAGAGAGATAGAAGAAATTGAAACTAAATAGACAAAATATCTGAATTTGTAAAATTTAGATTTCCAACCTAACAAAATCAGGGATAATGATAGAACTGCAATTGGAGGATTTTGTAATGAAGCCAATGAAGAAAAGAGAACTGCCAGGTAATAATTTCGTTTATCAGACAGAAAACTAAAATAGAGAGATAAAATAACAAAACAATATGAAAAAACTTCTGTATGAGTCCAATGTAGATAGAGAAGAACAGGAGAACTTATCGTAAATGCAATATACCAAAAATGTTTTGGTTTTATTATCGTATCATGTCGATAAATGATACAGATTGTAATAATTAACAAAAAAATGTTGAAAAACTGAAATGCCTTTAATTCATTAAAAGATAAGAGATGAAAAACCCAGAAGATTGGTAAAACGAAGAGAGAATAAAACCAAAGATGGGATGCTTCAAGAGTTCCTTTAAGTGATGTAATATAACCAGCTGTTAAATTTACAGTAATTCCATTTTTTTCATATATTTTCTGTTTTAGCTCTGTATCTTGAGGTTTGTAATCAGGGGACCAATGATTTAATAAAGAGATTGTCATCCCGACATACTCATTTCCATCCCCAACAATAATCGGATGAAAAATACACCCTCCAATAAGAAGAAACAAAGATGATAAAATAATTAAAGTGAGGGTTATGACCCTAATGCGTGAGATAAAATAAGAATTAAGCGAGATTAATTTCGAACAAAAAAACATCTAGATCAATATATAAACGGCCTATTTTTTTTACTTTTTTATGAGATACGTCCTTTTTCTTAGGGGTTGGATACCTGAAACACTTTCGCCCTGTGCCCTTCATAATTTATATACCACGACGATGAGGTATCGGTAGATGCAGGGAACAGATCTCGTCTCGGTGAGCCAGAGGTGGCAGGCACGAATAACTGCTTCGCCCGACTACAGGATAGTCCCCCATGACAATGTATTCCGCATGGGGCTTCATGCCTCCGCGATTGGTGAATCTACCTATAATCATTTCGAACAATACTACCGCGAAATTTGCCGTAAATATTCCGGTATTCCCGTTGAAGATGCTATCCCGGGATCCCCAGCCATAAATGAAGATGGAGAATATTACCATGTTCAGAATATTCGGCCGATACAACTCACCTCACATCATCAACCAGATCCGTCAGTTATGAGTGAACTCAGGCTTGTCAGGGGCATTGGCCCAAAAGGAGCGGATAGGCTCAGGCAACGCGGATGCAAACAAATTTCAGATCTCCTTCACCACCGCAGGTACCAAAGGAAGGCTGCCCATGTATTGGAAGTACTACATGCAGGTCCAGCTGGTGCGACTCATCTGATCAGATCACGGCTCGGCCCATCCCATCCCCTGGGCCTGATTGCTTCTGAAGGATTCACTCCTGAAAAAATCAGGTTCCTGGATCTTGAAACTCTGGGCATTTTTGGCAGACCAGTCATCCTTTTTGGCATAGGATGTCCTGGTCCAAGAGGATTGACCATCCATCAGTTTGTCCTCAGGGATATTACTGAGGAGCCAGCAGCATTGACAGCAGTCAGAGAACTCCTTGATGGTGCTGATGTACTGGTAAGTTACAATGGGAGAAGTTTTGATTTCCCATACCTGAATGAGCGATGTGCATACTACGGATTCGATCCCCTTCCGAGTCTCCCACATATTGATCTTCTCCACTATGCCCGAAGATTGTGGAGGGAACAGATTCCTGATTGCAGGCTCTCAACAGTTGAACAAAAATTCCTGGGTGTTGAACGTGAATTTGACCTTCCAGGAATGCTTGTCCCTGAGTGGTACATGAAGTACCGGGATACCGGTAACTGTGGTCCATTAGTGCCTATCGTCAGACATAATGAACAGGATATCGCAAGCCTTCCTCTTCTCCTTGATCTTCTCAGGAGTAAAGCACGTGAGTGTTGCTGAATTTCTTGAGATCATCGGAGAAAATTCTCGATTTTCGCGCTACATAGCACACATTAAAGTTATTCCCGGACATGATGCTGTTTTTGGAGAATTACAGGAACCACTCCCGGAACCAGTTGAAAAATACTTGGATAATATCGGTATCAGACTTTATTCTCACCAGACAAAAGCCATTGATGCAGTTAACTCAGGACAGGATACCATCCTTTGCACACCCACAGCATCAGGAAAGACACTCGCTTTCCTTCTCCCATACTGCAAGATGAGGATGCAGGATCCCTCGGCTACTGCTCTTGCCATCTACCCGGCAAAAGCGCTCACCAGAGATCAACTCACAAATGCAAAAGCAATAAGTGAAGCAACAAAAATCCCTTTTAATCCTGCCATCTATGACGGTGATACTCCCCGTCACGACAGGCCTGCTATCAGAAACAAAGCAGGTCTCGTTCTGACAAATCCCCACGAGTTACATCATATCCTACCCTGGCATCACCAGTGGTCTGTTTTTTTTTCACACCTGAAATACATCATTATTGATGAAGCACATCAGTACCGGGGAATATTTGGGAGCCATATGGCACTTCTGATAAGAAGGCTGCTTCGGATATGTGCACACTATGGATCTCATCCAACATTCTTCCTCTCTTCAGCAACCCTGGCCAACCCAAATGAGTTTGCAAAGGAACTCATAGGACGCGATTTTCAGGTTATTGATACATCAGGAGCACCGGCAGGAGTCAGGTACTTCATTCTTTATAATCCATACATCGGAGGATTTGCTGAAAAGTCAGTTTACACCGAGAGTGCTACACTCCTTGCATCACTTGTTGAGGCAGAACTTCAGACACTCTGCTTTACCGGCTCCAGAAAGATGACAGAGGTGGTAACAACATGGGCAAGAGAGCGCCTGAACGAAGGTAATTCTAACAGAAACGACAAAATTGCTGCTTATCGTGCAGGTTATCTCCCTGAAGAGCGAAGAAACCTCGAACATCGACTGAAAAAGGGAGAACTGAAAGGTATTGTATCAACTAATGCTCTTGAACTAGGGATTGATATTGGATCTCTTGATGCAGTTGTCATGACCGGATATCCTGGGACTATGATGTCAACCTGGCAGCAGACTGGCAGGGCAGGGAGAGGGGCAGGTCCGTCACTGGCAATTCTTGTCAGCTTTCAAAACCCTCTTGACCAGTATTTCATGGATCACCCAGAGGAGTTTTTTGGTTCATCCCACGAACATGCGATCATCACCACAAAAAATCCATATATTCTCTCAGGGGAGCTTCTCTGTGCTGCTGCAGAGCTCCCGCTTAATCCTGCCCTTGATACACGGTGGTTTGGAAACAGAATCCAGGAACATATCAACGCATTTACTGATGCAAATCTTTTAACGAAAACAAATCGTGGATATGTGTATTCTGGGCGAAAAAGAGCGGTTGAACTGGTGTCTCTTTCAGGCACCGGGGAAACATGGACGATAGAGGAGAGAGGGAGAGTACTTGAGACAGTGGATCTCGGCCAGGCCTGCAGGGAAGCACACCCAGGGGCTGTCATAATTCACCAGGGCGAGAAATATCTGGTGAACTGGTGGGATCATGGACATCACAGGATCCTTGCCGATGCAGCAGATGTAGAATACTACACACGACCAAATCAGCAGACCACCGTTACAATCATAAAAGATACAATCTCAAAAATCGTTCCCGGGGCTGTACTTCATCTAGGAGAAGTGGAGGTATCAGAGACCTGCAGTGGATATCGGAAGATCGTCAGGCAGACTACAATTGGATCTGAACCCCTTGTTCTGCCACCGATAACATTTACAACATCAGCACTCTGGATGGTTTTTGATCAGGACACTATAACAAAAATCAGCGACAACTCTTGTGATATCACGGGAACACTTCACGGAGCTGAACATGCTCTGATCGCCATGACCCCATTCTTTGTCCTCTGTGACCGGTGGGATCTCGGTGGCCTCTCAACTGCAATAGATCACCAGACAGGTTCAGCAACAATATACATCTACGATGGATATGAAGGTGGAGTGGGTTTAGCTGAACGTGCGTTTGAACTGTTTTTGGATATTTCCAGGATAGCTGCAACCCTTGTTACTGAATGTAAGTGCGCATCAGGATGTCCGGCATGCATTCATTCACCAAAATGTGGTAATGACAATCAACCGCTCGACAAAGCAGGGACGAGTATGTTGCTTAAAAAACTGGCAGGTCTCTAAGTAGAAAAATAGGGAGAAAGAGATGATGGATTATTTCTTTGTGGGTTGTGGCTGGCAGGCACTGGTCTTCTGCTTGTAATGTTCAGTGATCTTATTGATATGTGCAATCTTATCCATTTCAGGACCATAAAGGGCATACCCTCGCTTATCAACACCCACTATCCGATACGTTTTTTTGAGAACATCAGGAACTTTTGTTGAAGGAATCCGATTCATGTTCATAAAATTCTCAATCTGAACCTGGAAGTGTTTCTGAAGAAGAGCACGCATCTCGGTGATCATCGCCTTGAACTCTTTGATGTCTTCCATATTCCAGGAACGAATCTTAACCTCAAGTTTTTCAATATGATCAATGACTTCCTTACTATTTTCGATGTGTTCATCAACTGCCTGTGCGAGTGCCTGCTCTGCCATATCAGCACTATTTATTGAATCATAATCCACAGATACCACCTCCGGAGCAGAAAATTACTTATTAGATCTATCTTCACGATACATCAATATTGTTAAGTCCTAATAATCAGTGAAAATCATGGAGAGGTATAATACATTTTTTAATTCTTGATCCAGGAAAGTCACTTTTTTTCCATTTCTCATAAGGCAGATTAAATTATTACCGTTTTTTGCCACAGAATTATATACCCTGTCTGCTGACGAGAATACTGATGGATTCTGATACACTTGAGCAGTTGGTAGATATCCCGTACCCACAGCATCCTCATTGTGCAACTGTTCTCGTCCTTGATACCTCAGCCTCCATGAAAGGGGCAAAGATAGCAGAATTAAATGAAGGTCTGAAGATCCTATCTGATGAACTCATTCAAGACGATCTTGCAGCAAAGCGAATTGATCTCGCAATCATATCCTTTGGAAGGAAGGTTGAAGTTATTCAACCATTCACCGGAGTAAGTCAGTTTGAACCACCTGAACTGGAAGCAGGAGGATACACACCGATGGGAGCGGCCATTCTTGAAGCCGCTTCGATCATAGAGAAACGTAAGGCTGAATATCGTGAAACCGGAGTTGATTATTATCGTCCCTGGATATTTCTGATTACTGACGGACAACCGACAGACATGTCGCGGGGCGATACCAGATGGCAGGAGGTTATCCAGGTGATCCACGGTGGCGAATCAGACCGGAAATTCCTATTCTGGGCACTGGGAGTAGATCAGGCTAATATGACAGTCCTTCGTGAACTCTCTCCCCCAAACCGCGTACCACTTCAGCTCAAAGAGGCTCAATGGTCTGACATGTTCCTCTGGCTTTCCCGCAGCCTTGCAAAAATATCAGACTCACGTATCGGGGAGCAAATAAGTCTTGAAAACCCAACCGGACCTGATGGATGGGGTTCAATTCCCCTCTAATCATATAATGCCAGTATTAAAGCAGAACCAAAAATCCTGGATTGGTATATGAATATCAGAATTTCCGGATCTTCAGTCAGGGGAAACAGACATATTCAGTCTGAACAGCCATGCCAGGATGCATACGCTGTCGCGTATTCAAAAAATGGTTGGGGGATAGCAGTTGCTGACGGACTTGGGAGTGCCGGGCATTCAGATGCCGGAGCCCGAATAGCAGTCGATACTGCATCTAAAGTAGTAATTGCTGATTTTGAATGTCCCGATATTTCAGTTGAAGAACGGATAAGGCAGGCATTTCTCAAGGCACGAGAGGCGGTTATTAAAGAAGCTAGTGAACTGGAGATTAGCCCATCAGAGTTTGCATCAACGTTGATCGTGGCATTCTATTCTGGAGAGAGGATCACCCTTGGACATATCGGAGATGGCATTGCAGTAGGCACAAAGAAAGATCAGGCTGTGCTCCTGTCATCACCAGGTGAAAGCGAATATGCAAACGAGACTGCCAGTCTTATACAAACAGACTGGGAAAACCAATTACGGATTACTCCTTGTTTTGAAATTGATCACGTTATTATCGCAACTGACGGGTGCCAGGGAGCACTTGCAGTTAAACGGGACGGAAGGTATCAACCGCACGAACCATTCATTCTCCCACTGATCTCATTTATTGAGAGAAAAATATCAGTTAACCTGAGTCCAGAACCTGACATCTCCACGTTGCTCTCCTCCAAAAAAATGCAGGAACTTTCAGGTGATGATAAAACCCTTGTGGTCATTTTCAGGGAGCAAGTACCTAAAGCAGAGTCCTGAAGGATAACCAATGGCTGCACTCTTTACCGGTAACAGCCCGCCACGGCTCAAGGTAGATCGTGACCTGATTCCGGTTCAGAGTGTCACCAGTGTAAAGACTGAAATCCTCACAATAATGAATGACGGAGGAGGGATCCTCAAGGGAACTGCTATCTCCGATGTGAGTTGGATCAGGATACCCAACCCTCGTATTGAGACACCTTTTATTGTTCCTTTCAGAATCGAGATTGTACCCGGACGAGTCTCACCTAATATCCCGCTAAAAGGCGCAGTTACCATTATCACCAACGGAGGAACAGTAAAGGTCAGGGTTGAATGCAATACCCTGCCTGCAATAAAACCGTGCCTCACAGTTGACGAGCGTCAGTTTCAGTTCTGTAACCTCAGAAAAGGGGAAAATTTCTCATTTGATCTTATTATCCGCAACAGTGGAAACGGGTTACTCAGCGGAACAATTCAATCTGAATCCGACTGGATAGAAGTAAAATCACGAACACTCTGGACGCAAAAAGTTCAGGTAGTTCAGGTAACTGTCCATACTACAAATGCACCTATAGTACGCCAGCCTACAGGAAAAATAAGGATCAGAAGTACAGGAGGAGACCTAGAGGTCCCTATCTCCATCAACTTCCGAGGTGGAGATGGCCCGATATTGAAACTAATTTCATCACGGATAATATGTTTATGGGATAAGAAGGGGATCTTCGAAGAAACGCTCAAAATTCAGAATGAAGGCCGTGGAATTCTCAGAGGAACTATCCCGGCACCGGCTCCCTGGATAAAAATCCTGCCATCTATCTTCTCTGCTGAATCAAGCAAAAAAATTCTTTTTAAAATTGACACCCGGATGCTCACATCTGACAGGAGTGTGAGCGTTCCGGTTCAGATCATCACCAATGCCGGAACACAGATCCTCACCCTTGATGTTGTTCCTTCAAGACGCACCCCGGTTCAGGTCAAAAAAACCCGGACGTCGGTAAGGCAGCAACCACGTACCAAACTCACAGTTTATGAACCGGGTGGAAAGGTGTGCACCCTAATTTCAACGGGTAAAGCAGGAGGCGAGGGTGAGATCTACTACTTTGCTGATGATGATACAAAATGTGCCAAGATCTTTCACCCTCATCGAAGGACACAGGAGATCGAAGAGAAGATTCGTACAATGATTGCTGCCCCTCCAGAGAGGGAACTACTACAATTCCTGACCTGGCCACTGAAACCTCTTACTGATCTTCCAGGAGGGGGAAAGATCATCGGATATGTTATGCGTCGTATCCCTGATGAGTATAGATCTGTCCACCTTTGGTACGATGAACCACAAGAAAAAGAGAAGAGAAACCTCCAAAGTCGTATCGTTGCCTCACTTCAGCTAGCGAGACTTGTGGCCGGTGTTCACAAAGCAGGGCATGTAATTGGCGACCTACGGGAAAATAACCTGCTCATCAACAAACGCGGTGATCTTGTTCTTATTGATACAGACTCATTTCAGATTCGTGATAAAAACAGCAGACGAACTTTCTGGAGCCGGGTAGGAACAGGCGAGTACCTCCCTCCTGAGCATCTGGATGGATCGTTTGCAGAATCAGGATGTGATCGTCGGTATGGCGATTACTTTGCTCTGGCGGTTCTCATTTTCAGGTTCATGATGGGCGGTGTTCATCCATTTCAGGCCAAAGGGCCACTCGTTAAGGATGCACCAGCAACTACAGATAAGATATTGCTTGGGTACTTTGCATTTGAGTGTCGAATCGCCGGAATATCCCCTCCAGATTACGCACCTCCATATGCTTCTCTTCCATCTTCATTTCAAACACTTTTTAGGGAAACATTTGTTTCAGGACTACGTGAACCTCACAAAAGACCTGGTGCTGAACGTTGGGAAACAATGCTTTCTTCACTCATTCCCAGGGAGAAAAAAATCCAGGAGACGACGAAGCAGAGGGTCGTGGAAAAACAAAATCAAGATACGCGAATTACTCTTGACGGATGGAGTGATCCGAATAAACTAAAAACAGATCAGAGCGGGATATTATTTCGAACTGAGGCCGGGATCATCACCACATTTGTGCCAGGAACACAGGTGTTCATTGTTCACAATGGGATTAATCCGCCAGAGCCAGGTGCAATATATCCACATGGGATTCCACAGTCGCTTGTTATCCCGCTACAGGTTGTGTATAGAGATAATATGCCAGTAGGATGGACGATTCAGGCAATCGACCCAGGAAGATTTCATCCATGGCATGTGGCTGCCGATCCACAAAGCAGAAGAGAGAGATTTGATGGGAAATTTTACTTTAAACACCGTATTGCAGCCTGCCTCAACCTGACGGCTGTACTCATATCAGCCAGAAACCATGGCATCAGGGATGTGTACCTCTCTGAACGGACTGTATTCGTGGGCCCTGACGCATCGATCAGATTACTCATCCTCCCAAAACCAGAACAGGTAATGTCCACTTTAAAGATGAGTTTGTCGCCTGCAATCCTTATCTTTAGAATGTTGATGGATGGATACCACCCATTCCATGCAATAGGAAGCCGGACAACAGGTGCAGGATCACATGAACGACGGATGGCATCAGGTCTCTATCCATGGAGTGATGATGATCCTGCTCTTCGCCCACCACCACAAGCACCACCTATCAGGACACTTCCAAAGCCTCTCATCGATCTCTTTGATGAAGAATTCCAAGAATTCAAAGGAGATTCACAGGATAATAACAACATCGAAACCTGGTTTAATGTAATAGATCAGGTGTACAAGCGACTGGTCTGTTGCGATTTAAATCCAGACCACTGGTATCTTCCAGATTCCGAAGGGTGTCCCTGGTGCAATCTTAATTACCTGAAATCTGTGCCTACTTCCATCTGTCTTGTACAGCAGATTTTTTCACCTGTCGTTTTCTTACTCATGGCCCCAAAGGTGGCAGGACTGCTGCAGGAGCGAAACAGACGCAGACGAACAACCTCTACCCGTACAGAACCACCACGCTGGGTAACCATACCACTCCCTCCGGAACGCATAACCCGGATTCTCCTTCCAAAAAAGAACTGTATCCTCGCTCTCGGATCAGGTAAAAAGACAAGGTACCTGCCTGTTCAATACACCAGACCATGGATTGCATGTATTCATCGGTCAGATGATCAGGAAGTGGATTTCAAGATCCAAAAGGACCTAAAACCCCGGGATAAGGACTCTGAAATGATCCATCCAATATTCATTCAGGGAATGGAGGACATTACCCTTGTCGATGAGATGATATGGGTCAGTATGATGGACAGGCTCAGGGGAGAAGGTATCGGCCAGCCGCGGAGAAAAATCAGGACAAAAACACGGGAGAAGATCCAGAGGAGAAGGCCAATAGAGGTCATGCTCTATCCCATAGACCTTCGTATCCCTGAAAAGGCCATCGATGAATCAGATATAACAAACCAGGTCATTTCAAATCAGGTAAAACCAACATCAAAAAGAGGGGCGAGAACAAGAATAAGATCAAGACTCCAGACGATCCTCAAAGATTTCATCTGGGGAGGGGATCTGGATCAATCCTCTCCAGTATCTGATGAAAATAATTCAATACATATACCTGGGTCTGATGAGGCTCATAAGACCAAAAACAAGAAGGTAACATCCGAGGAAAAAGACCATGATCTGCATTCCCTGGACCGGTGAAACGAGCAGAAAAAGACCGACTATAACGGTCAGGGTTCCACCCAGAAGGGCCAAGGCATAATAGAGTTTGTCTACTGAAAAGCGGGAAGCAAGCAGGAGTTGGCCAGCACCAAGGAAGAACATCCAGACACCAAGAAATATTCCCAGCACAGAAACGGCAAGATCAGGCGAGACAAGTGCGGTAATGCCTAAACAGAAGCCCAGAATACCAAGGATCAGCAGGGCTAACCCAAATCCGATCCCCCGCATCATCGCACCAGAGATGATCATGCCAACAGATATCACCAGCACTATTGCAGAAAGTACTGTTCCAATAAGACTTGTGACAAACGGAGCAAAGAGAAGAATAATTATACCGATAATCAGTGCAATAAGCCCTGAAGACCGTTGACTCTGTGGTGTCGAAACCCAGACAAACTCCATGGACAGATATTTACCTGGTCGCTATTTCTGCATAACGATTGACTGTAGAAAAATACCAAATCATTATTAAAATAGTAAAAAACGAATGCATCGACCGGGACTCGAACCCGGGTTTAGGCGTTGGCAACGCCTAGTGATGACCACTACACTATCGATGCGTAAGTGCTCTACAAGGTGATACTTATCACCATATATAATTTTTGAACTTAATCCCCCAGGAAGTACCACTTTCATTCAGGAACATAACACGCGCCCAGAGTATGGACCTTGTTTCAATCTGATAAAAATTTAAAAATTGAGGCGAATTGATCATAAATCCGGATGAATTTTAGACAGATTCATATTTTTCAGATCCTAATTTCTTACTATGATTCCCCTCATGGTTGACTGTTCAAAGAGGCTGGTAACCATCTTTGGAGGGGGAGAAGTGGGTGCACGCAAGGCCCGGTACTTTGCCGATGAAGCTGATGTTACAGTCTACAGCCGATCCTTTTCACCGGCATTTGGATCCATTCAGGTAAAACAGATCAGAACAACAATACCCAGGGATGAAACTGCAATTTCCGATCTAATCAGAGGAACTTTCCTGGTCATCACAGCAACCTCGGATCCAGATCTCAATCAAATAATTGCAACCAGATGCAAAGCAGATGGTATTCTCTGTAATAATGCCACAGACTCTCATTCAGATGTCACCCTTCCGGCAAAAATTACAGGTGACAGATACACTATAGCAGTCAGTACCAGCGGAAGTAGTCCAGCAGTTTCCCGATTTATTCGAGAACAGATTGAAGAGATGTGGCCTGATCTCGATAAGATGATCTCCCTGTCTGAAGAACTCAGAATGGATATGCGGACGAGAATGATTCCGGAAACCAGGAAGAGAGAGATTCTTACTGCAATTTTGCATGATCCTACAGTATGGAAGAGTCTTCGTACTGAAACAGAGGATACTCTCATGAGAGTGAAAGAGACCTACCTGACATGAGACAAACTCTTTTTGCTCCACTTACTATTGCGGGCATATCACATCATACCGCTTCGGTTCCGGAGATAGAAGAGTTCAGATTTACTGATGAAGACGTATTCCTTACTGAAGCCCGGGAGTGGTTCAAAGGAGTTGCACTTCTCCAGACCTGTAACCGAGTTGAAGTTATTGTTCATGGAGAACCGGATATCCTCGCTGAATTTCTTAAGAGCAGGGGAAGATCAAGGTTCAGACTCTATCAGGATCAGGAAGCACTCTCACACCTGCTTGAGCTCGCAGCAGGGATTGATTCACTTATCATCGGAGAAGATCAGATTCTTGGACAACTCAGAAGAACTCTGACAAAGTCTGAAGAACTGGGGGTTGCTAGTCCCATCCTGACGCTCTGTATCAACAAGGCTATTCATACAGGATCCGAGGTCCGTAGAAGAACCGGGATAAATAACGGGGCAATATCAGTCGGGTCAGCAGCAGTGCTTTTAGCCGAAGAGCAGCTCCATACCCTGGAGGGAAAACGTATCCTAATCCTTGGTAGCGGGGAGATGGGAGTGCTTGTCACACAGGCTCTTGCGGCAAAACAGCTTTCTGCCATTTATGTTGCAAACCGGACGCTTGACAGAGCTCGGGTCCTTGCCCATAAAATTGACGGAACAGCAGTACCGATGGATGATCTCTACCGGTATCTAGCCCTTTCAGACGTTGTAATCTGTTGCACGGCTGCCCCACATCCGGTCATCCGTGCTAACGATGTCAGAGAAGCAATGAAAGGCAGAACCTGGCCACTCGACGGGGTAGTAAAACCTGTCATCATCGTTGATATTGCCCAGCCGCGTGATGTGGAAGAGGAGGTTGGAAAGATTGACGGAGTCTGTCTTTTTACTATTGACGATCTCAGACAGGTCAATGACGCCACTTCCCAGCTCAGACGAGAGGCAGCAACTCACGCCAGACTTTTCCTTGAAGAGGAACTTGATCAGTTTATCAAACTGTATAATCGCCGGGCTGCAGACGAGACCCTTGCTACCCTCCATACCTGGGCCGAAACGGTCAGGGTCCGGGAACGTGACAGGGCATTTGCCAGACTGCAGGGATATGATGATCATGCCCATGAGATTGTTGAGGATCTGACCAGGGCTCTGACCAGAAAACTCCTGGCTGATGTGACCATGTCAATTCGGTTCTGTGCGGAACGGGGCGAGATAGCCCTGGCCGAAGAACTTGTATCGGCAATTACCAGAGGAGAAGGACTATGTTCCCGCAAATAAGATTGAGACGACTCAGGCGGCGCCAGATACGCCCGCTTCTGAACGAGACCCGTATCGCAAAGACTGACCTTATTGCACCCCTGTTTTTTGATGAAACAGCAGAATCTCCAATACCAATCGCATCAATGCCCGGAGTTGAACGGTATCCTCCGGAAATGGCTGATAAAGTATGTAAAAACCTTGCATCTGTTGGTATCAAAGCAGTTCTTCTCTTTGGAATACCAAAGGTGAAGGATGAAGCAGCCTCAGGGGCATTTGCGCCGGATGGGGTCATTCAGCAAACAATAAAAAAAATACGAACTGCTGTTCCTGAAATGGTAATCATCACTGATCTCTGTGCATGCGAGTATACATCACATGGACACTGCGGGATCATAGGTGACTGCAGAGACGGGATAGATCTAAAAAACGACGAATCACTCGCCCTGATGCAGAAGATCGCTGTTTCCCATGTTGCTGCCGGTGCAGATATCATTGCCCCGTCATGTATGCTCGATGGAATGGTGACAGCCATCAGATCCGCCCTTGACGAGAATGGATATGAGGAGATCCCGATCATGTCCTACTCCTCCAAGTTTTCAAGCAGTCTTTATGGCCCGTTCCGTGATGCAGCAGGATCAGGATACTCATTTGGGGACCGGACCACATATCAGGAACCTGTCGGAAACCGACGCGAAGCGATCAGAGAATCTGAACTTGATGCAGCTGAAGGAGCTGACATTCTGATGGTCAAGCCTGCCGGATGGTTTGGTGACATTATTTCTGATGTTGCAACTCTTGGCCTTCCAGTAGCAGCCTATCAGGTATCAGGTGAGTACTCAATGATCAAGGCAGCGGCTATAAACGGCTGGCTTGATGAAAAACGGGTGGTGATGGAGAGCCTTATATCGCTCAGGAGGGCAGGGGCCGATCTGATCATCACCTATTTTGCTGAATCAGTATGCAGGTGGATCGATGAAGAGCAGTGAATTATACAATATTGCTAAACAGGTAATTCCTGGCGGTGTTTCAAGTCCTGTCAGGGCAATACAGCCATACCCGTTTTATGTCACATCTGGACATGGGCCCAGACTGACAACTGTAGACGATGCGGATCTCATCGACTGTTGTTGTGCATACGGACCCCTGATCCTCGGCCATGCCCATCCAGTCATAAAAGAGGCAATCATAGGGCAGCTCTCTGATGGGTGGCTGTATGGAACACCTGCTCCCGCGGAGATAACACTTGCAGAGCAGGTGATCAGAGATCATCCATCAATTGAGATGGTACGGTTTGTCTCATCAGGATCAGAGGCGACCATGGCTGCACTCAGACTTGCACGAGGATTTACCGGCAGGACTGATATCATCAAGATCGAAGGCGGGTTTCATGGAGCACATGATGCTGTTTTAGTTCAGGCTGGATCAGGATGTACAACCCTTGGACAGCCTGATTCAGCAGGGGTCCCAGCTGATCTTGTAAAGCATACACGACAGATCCCATACAACGACATCGAGTCACTCACATCACTTCTGGAAAAAGATTCATCATCAATTGCTGCCCTCATCATGGAACCTGTTCTTGGTAATATTGGCCCGATTCTGCCTGAAAAGGGGTACCTAGAAGAGGTGAGATCGGTGACTGCAGAACATGATGTCCTTCTCATCTTTGATGAAGTTATCACCGGGTACCGTCTCGGCATAGGCGGGGCGCAGCAGTACTTTGGGATCAGACCTGACCTGACGACACTAGGAAAGATCCTTGGAGGGGGACTTCCCATCGGGGCATTTGGAGGAAGAAAAGATATCATGAGCATGATTGCACCAGCCGGACCGGTGTATCAGGCCGGGACGTTCTCCGGAAACCCACTATCACTCACAGCAGGAATTGCTACACTGGAATGGATACATAAGCACCCAGAAATGTATGGAGATCTCGAATCAAAGACAAAAATAATTGAAGATGCATGTACCGGGAAAGGTGGCTCATTTGTCCGGATTGGATCGATGTTCAAGTACTACTTCAGAAACCAGCCTCCTAGAAACTACCGTGAAGCCAAAGAAGCAGATACCACAGCATTCAGATCATTCTGGGAAAAAATGCTCAAAGCAAGAATCTTCCTCCCACCTTCCCAGTTCGAGACAAATTTTATCTCTGTAGCACATTCAGAACGTGAAATAGAGGCTATAAGCCAGGCATACAAGGCATGCATCTGAAAATTGGAACCAGAAGTTCGATGCTGGCCCGGGCACAGGCAGAAAAGGTTGCAGGGCTTCTTGAAAAAGAGGGAGTCACAACAGAACTTGTGTTCATATCAACTGTTGGTGATGAGAAGACCGGAGTACCTCTCCATGAGATAGGTGGCCAGGGAGTTTTTGTCAGAGCCCTTGATGATGCTCTCATAAACAGAGAGATTGACATCGCAGTTCACTCGATGAAGGACATTCCGGCTGAGCGGCCCGAAGGTCTGACGACTTCAGCAATCCTGAAACGGGATTCTCCTGCAGATTATGTTGTGACTGAGAAGGATCACGATGCCATCAGAGTCATCGGAACTTCCAGTACCAGACGCACTGCCCAGTTGAAGCGTAACTGGTCAGGGATATCGATACTCCCCCTCAGAGGAAATGTTGATACGCGTCTTGGAAAACTGAAAGCTGGAGAATACGATGCAATTGTCCTTGCCGAGGCCGGACTGCAGCGTCTCTCACTTTCTCTTCCCGGATTCAGACTTGATCCCACAATCCATGTTCCCTCTACCAACCAGGGGACGATTGCTGTAGTGAGCAGAAACGAGCCTCCAGTTAGAGGGATACTCGCAACCATTGACGACGAGATCACCAGAACAGATACCCTGATCGAACGGGCAGTCATGGAAGAGATAGGTGGCGGATGTTATACACCATTGGGAATATTCTGCAAAGACCGCCATCTGATCACTGAGGTGCTCTCACTTGAGGGAGATCGGGTTTTCAGGCTGGAGCAGAAGATCAGCGATCTGGATCAGGCACATGCCTTCGGTACTGAGATCAGGAAAGGCGGACGTGAGTTGATTGATGAAGCCTATTTGAGGTTGGGACTTTCACATGACTGAAACTAGAGGTAAAGTATTTCTGGTCGGATCAGGACCGGGAGGGTGCGGAATGCTGACAATCCGGGCCCGGGAAGTGATAGATCAGGCTGAAGTAATTTTGTTTGACCAGCTTCCAGGAGATGAGGTACTCTCTTCCCTTCCAAAAAGTGCTGAACTGATAGATGTAGGAAAATATGCTGACAAACACACCCGCAAGCAGAATGAGATAGAAGACCTCATGATCCAGCGAGCCAAACAAGGAAAACGGGTGGTCAGGCTCAAGGGTGGAGATCCTTTCATGTTCGGCAGGGGTGGGGAAGAACTTGAAACCTGCAGAGAACATGGGATCCCGGTTGAAGTGGTTCCAGGGGTGACAAGTGCCATCGCTGTGCCTGCATCAGTAGGTATACCAGTTACTCACAGGAAATGGGCATCACAGGTAACAGTTATCACAGGAAATGAAGACCCGACAAAAGAAGAATCTGCAATCGACTGGGAATGGCTTGCACGTAGCAGAGGAACGATCGTAATCCTCATGGGTGTAAAAAATCTTCCCACGATTGCGGAAACCCTGATAAAATTTGGAAGAGAACCCGAGACTCCGGTTGCAGTCATCGAACGTGGACTCAGACCTGATCAGCGCGAGACGATCGGAACACTAGCCACAATTGCTGAGAAGGCAGCTGCGGCAGGTGTCAAACCCCCGGCAGTCATCGTCATAGGCGGGGTTGTTGAGATGTACCGATCTGATGAAGAGTGAATGGTCCGGCCGCCATTCCAAAAAAGCCAGTAAGACCCCTTTCCTTTTTGTAAAACTCAGCATACTATTCTTTTTCCAATGGGAGAAGGATTATTATCCACTACCCGGATAGTATCGATCATGACAGGGTGATGCTACCCTGCAGGAGAGGAAAAATGAATTCATCCAGGTTATACAGTGGCTTATCAACGCTGTTTCTCGTCCTTCTCCTTGCCGTGAGTACAGCTTCAGCTGGATCTCAGGTCTCCTGGACGAAATCCGGACTCCTGTACTCAGGACAGGGGATCGTTCATCAACTCCAGATCGATTGCAGCACCCAGCTTGTGCTACATGCACCGGTTGGCACTGTATTTGATCTCTATGCGATGAAAAATGACAACCCATTCAGTTCCTGTCAGGGAGTCTCTTACATCATAACTCATCATGACCGGGCTTCAATCGGAAGAGGTGGAATTAGTTCACTTACCCTTGAACCGGGAACCTGGTGTGTGGCAGTTTATGCCAGTAAGGGAAGTGGCCAGTATCAGCTTGAAGGAAGCAGTACATGTCCGGTTCCTCTGCATCCCTATTGGGATGCCTGTTTCGATAATGTCTGTTGTGATGATCAGTGTCAGCCAGGCTGTACTCCAATCAAAACGGATGTGAAAACAGGATATCTCTATCAGGGGCAGAGTAGAACATTCGGCTACTACATTCCTGCAGAGCGATCCTATATCGAGTGGATCCTTACCGGGCCATGTGGTAGCGAGATCATCCCTATGAGTATGATGTCAGCCGGGGATATTCGAACGATGCGAACCAGATTCTGTGGTCCAGATTTTGATCTCTACATTTACAAACAGGAGAAACACAGAAACTGGGGGTGGTACGCCGATTATGCAGATACAGAATCAGGATCTGACGGGTATGTTGGTATATCATACCCAGAGACCGGAGCCACGTACTACGCTCAGGTATATGCCAAACAGGGAAGTGGAACATACACCCTGACCTGCCGGAGTTATACCTGCCAGGACGAAGTGGTCATGATGATGAAGCAGACCGATTTTTCATCAATGATGTACACAGCAACGTCTGTTGCTCCACCATCATGAGGAGAAATCAGGACGAATTCACCTCTGTATAAATGGAGAAGATTGATTAGGAACCTTGAGTAAGATCATAGAGTCAGAGCATAGTACAATGTTAGGGGAGTGGAAAATGAAATACATTTCAGGATATCTGACCGCTGCAGTGATCCTTGTGGTCATGGCAGCATGCATTGCACCCGGGTCGGCAAGTTCCGGGTACTTCTGGTCAAAGAGCGGATACCTCTATCAGGGGCAGGCCGCAACATATGAAATCCAGGTGGACTGCGGGGCCCAGTTGGTTTTGAACGCACCTTATGGGGCAGATTTTGATATCTATGCCATGAGAAGCCCGGTTGGAAGCTGGCCAAATGAAAATTACATCATGGCACACTACGACAAGTCAGAAACCTCATACAACCAAGTGAAGTACCTGAATCTGGACAAAGGATCCTGGTACGTTGTGGTGTATTCCTCATCTGGATACGGTCAGTTCACACTTGATGCATCAAACACATGTACCGGACCAAACCCACCATATCCAGACCCATGTTATGGCAATCCGAATTGCGGGGGAACCACTTGTGCTCCGGCAGCAGATGATGTCAAAACCGGGTACCTGAATTCAGGAGAGGCAAAGACCTACACCTATCAGATCATGGGTGACCGTAACTACATCGAGTGGATCCTGACAGGCCCCTGTGGCAATGAAGTCATCCCGATGGCAATGATGTCGGCAAGTGATGTCAGCACAATGCGGACCAGTTACTGTGGACCTGACTTCTCGCTTTACATCTACAAGGACTGTGATCCACGGTACAGCAGTTGTGCAGCAACCCGGGCAGATACAAGCAGTGGTTCAAACAAGTACGTAGGAATCACGTACCCGACAACCGGTTCCCGATATTACGCTCTCGTCTATGCAAAGAATGGCAGTGGGTCATATACACTCCATGCACGGAGTTACAAATGCCAGAGTGATGTCATCGCCATGATGGCAAAACCAGACATGGTCTCCATGATGAGCACTGCCACTGATATCGAAGCTCCGGTAAGCGTTCTTGGAACTTCGTAAAAAACACAGCCACCAGAGGTGGCCACATCTTTTTTTGTATACAATTATGAGGAGAGAACCTCAAATTTCCGGAAAAAAGAGCTTGATATTATTCTAACAAGTGAACAAGCAGTCCACTCAGGAGTTTTGGCTCAAACCATGTGGACTTCGGGGGCATAATACCACCGTCATCTGCAATCGCACAGACAGTTTGTACATCCACGGGTTGCATGGCAATCGCTGCAACGTATTCTCCTGAGTCTACCTTTATCATCAGATCGCGGATGGGTCGGGCCCCACCCAGGTACTGGAGCCGTGCATCTCCCCGTGAATCAGTGATCCCAAGAAACGGGACCAGAACCTGATCCTGCAGAACAGAAACATCAAGAGAATCTATACGTGATACTGCACCCGAGATCTGGATTGCGCATTCATACCATCTTCCTTCCAGGTAAAGATGGAAGACATGAAGCCCTGTTTTTTTCTGCTTTGGAGTGATCGAGTACGAAGAGGGCTCAACTCCCTCAAATGGCGTTATGGTTGCAACCGCACGAAGGGCAGTCAAAAAGGTTTGAGGAGTATAATCACCGAGGGAGGTTAGCAAACGGCTGTACCCGTGTACCTTAACCTCATCTTCTGCAAAGACGACCCCCATAACATGCCAGGTCTCTTCGGGAATGTTGATACCCTTTTCAATCCTGCGTTCCGCAACATTCAGGGCAGATTTGCATCGGTGATGACCATCAGCAATATAGAGTGCAGGGATTTTACCAAATGCATCAACAATTAGTTTGATCTTTTCGGAGTCACGCACTGCAAAGATCTGATGAATGCTTCCATTTGCTGCAGTGACTTCCATGAGAGGAGTTCCAGTAACAGACTTGCTGAGAAGTGTTGCCACTACATCGTTCTTCAGATGAAGCAAAACAACGGGCCCGGTATTGGCATTCATGGCATCGATGTGTCTTGTCCGATCCTCCTCCTTGTCATACCGGGTCAATTCATGACGGTGAATAACTCCAGACTTGTATTCACGGGCATCCACACAACATGAAAGACCGGTGTACGATCGTCCCTCATGGAGAACCCGGTATACGTAGAGGAAGGGAACTGATTCCTGAACACATATTCCATCAGATATATACTCATCAAATATTTTTTTGGAGAGAGCATAGACCTGATCAGAATATGGATCTGTGTCAGGCAGCAGGGCGTCTGCTCTGCTAATCCGAAGGAAACTGAGCGGTTGATTGTTGATGATCTCCCGTGCCTCCGAAGCACTTACCACATCATAAGGAACTGCAGCGATCGCCTGTGCCTTTCCATCAGCAGGTCTCACGGCAGCAAAAGGATATATATGAACCATGTGTCTGACACCAGTCTGATTATACGTATCCCCCTGCCCCTATAAGAGTGCAGTGACAAACCAGTACCGGAAATATGGAGAACAGGAGTCTGCAGATCCGCAAAATGAAAGAGGCTGATATCCCTGCCGTTGAATCTATTGAACAGAAATCATTTTCAGATTTCTGGAGCCGGGATACTCTTGAAGAGGCTCTTGAAATTTTTCCAGATACCAATTTTATTGCTGAGTCACAAGAGGGAATCGCCGGGTATATCATCTGTGGAGTGGAAGATACCGGTGAAGACATATATGGCCATATCTGCAGTCTTGCAGTATCGCCATTCCACCGGGGGTCAGGAATTGGCTCTGCTCTGGTGCAACGGGCTGAGTACCAGGTCATGCTCAAGGGCGCTACAGCCATGCAGCTTGAGGTCAGGATATCAAACCAGCCCGCACAAAAATTTTATAAAAAACTTGGATATGAACCGGTGTTTCAGTATGCAGGATACTATGCAAACACCGAAGATGCAATCGTCATGATGCGATGGTTCAGGTATTGACCCATCATTCTCTCATGGCGACTAAAACATAGGAACACCGTGAACTAATTATTCTCTGAACCTGAACCTTTCCTTACTATCCTGATCACCAGACCTGTGATCGGGAGTGATATATCATGGAATTAAGACCCGTAATACTCCTTATCCTTTTGAGTATCCTTTTCATTATACCATCTCCAGTGGCAGCAGCCCAGAATGAATCATCCACCTTTGATCTTGCCATTTCGGATCTGCATTCTGCTCCATCAGGAGCCCCGGGAAGCCCGCTATACACATGGTTTACAGTAACAAACAAGGGCACCAGGATATCAATGACCGATACAGTCACGCTGTACCTTTCAACAGACAAAAACATTACAACAGCAGATTACCCCATCGGCGAGACAGAAATTTCGTTTATCCGTCCCGGAAATTCAGTGGAAACAGGCCTTATCGGAAAAGTGCCAGATACCATACCTGCTGGAAAATACTACGCCGGTGCATTGCTCACGATCAAGTTTACACTCCTCAAAGATGCCAACGAAAGCGATAACAGCATAAGTAGTAACCTGGTCACCATCAACAATACCTATACCCGTCCCCAGGATTGGTACAATGAACGGATATCAGAGCTTGTACTAAATTATACAAATGCCGAACGTGTTAAGAGAAACCTGACCGAGTTGAAACGGGACTCTGCACTTGATGTTGTTGCAGAGGATCAGAGCCAGGATATGGCAGATCGCCAGTTCTTTGATCATGTAAACCCATCTGGCGAAAACCCAATCGACAGGGCAACACGTCACGGATACAACCAGACGCGATACCTCCCGAACGGGAAGAAGTTCTATGGTATTAGTGAAAATATTGTAAAGATTCCAATCGGCGATGTATACCAGTTTGGAAAGATAAATCCAGATGACCCTGATCAGGTGGCATCAGTTGCAATTCAGTCATTTATGAACAGTATCTCTCACAAAACCACATTGCTACTTCCAGAATTCAGAGTGATCGGACTCGGAACATCATTTGATGGAACAAGTTACTACATCACCCAGAACTTCTTCTAATTTTTTTTGACGAAAGTGGTAAAAAGAGAACGGGTTTACACCCTGAATCGATGAATCTCATTCTTCAGTTCACTGGTGAGATCGCCAACTTCCACTATTGCGCTGTTGATCTCCTCAACCGAAGCACTGACCTGTTCAGCAAGGGTTGAGAGTTCTTCAACCTGCTTCAGATTATCCCCGGTCAGTTTGATTCCTTCCTGTGCCGTGTTAACAACCGAAGACGAAATATTAGCCTGCTCTTCGATAGCCTTAACAATCTCCCGCATATCACGGGTTACTTCGGATGCTCCATTTACCATCTGATTGAGCGCTTCAATGGTCTTGGTCACACTATCCACCCCATGTGCAATTTCCGAATGTGAGGAACGGATTGCAGTTGATGTCTTCTCACTACTCCGCTGGATGGCATTGATAACATCAGAAATATGATCGGTTGCTTTGCGGGCGTCAGCAGCCAGGTTCTTGACTTCACCTGCAACAACGGCAAACCCACGACCAGCATCCCCTGCCCGGGCAGCCTCTATTGCGGCATTGAGGGCCAGAAGATTGATCTGTCCGGCAATGTCATTGATCATCTTCACAATCTTGTTGATCTCACGGATCTGATTGTTGAGTTCATCAATATCCTCAACACTCTCCTGGGCGATCCGCTTGACCACATCCATCCTGTCATTTGCTTCGTTGCCAAGGGACTGTGCTTCACTTCCCCGCACAGTAACATCCTGTGCATGTTTGAGGATCTCCTGAGAAGTGCTGGTAATCTCTTCATTTGAAGCAGAGAGGGTGGAGATCTGATCAGTAATATCCTCGATGTGAGCAATAAGGTCCTTTCCAGTCTCTGCAGATTGCTGGACAGTACGAACCACCTGAAGGGTTGCTTTGGCGATAGATTCTGATCCTTTGTTGATCTCCTGCATCGTATCAGAAACCTGACCAGATACACGGTTAACTTCAAGAAGGGCATTTCGGAGAGCACCAACCGTCTTGACTGCGTCATTCTTGACTAACCCCAGAGGATCACCTTCTCTGACAATGATATCGGTAGTAAGATCACCGGAAGAAACTCTTTCAAAGGCCCCGGCAAGGTCCTTTGCACTGGTATCAAGTGCTGCCGTATGATCCTTAGCTTCCTGAATCATCCGCTGGATCTCTTTTTCTTTCCTGATCTCTTCAGTCCGGTCCTTGTATGTGGACATCACACTGACCACCTGATCGTACTTGTCTAAAAGTGGGATGATGTCCTGTTCAATATGATGGACCCCGGCAGGGAACTCAACAACCAGATGACCGGTTACGGCTTTTTTCGTCCTCAGAGCATCCTTAAGTCCCATTCCCGTCTTTTCCAGGACCTTGAAGTCATGGGCTTTCATAGAAAGGAGTTGGTTCTCTGAGTACCCACTCATAAGAAGAAACGAGTCATTCACCTTGAGGATTCGCAGATTGAGATCCATGAGAAGCAAAGGAAGAGGATTCTGATTGATCATCGTCATCTCCTGTTGCTGGAGTTCACGTATTGTCTCCATCTGATCCTTTATTTCACGTTCAACGCGCTTGCGTTCGGTGATATCCCGAAATGTTGCCTGTGTCCTCTTTCCTTCAGGAAGCTCAAGAACCTTCATTGTCACTTCTGCATCAAACGAAGTACCATCACCCCTGTTTAAGACACACTCAAAATTCTGGGGAATCCCTCGCAGTGCATCATCATAGTGCCTATTGAAGAAAAGAATTGACTCGGTCCCGTCAGGTTGCGTAGGTGGAGAGAGATCACGGAGGTTTTTCCCAAGAATGTTTTCTTCCTGAATCCCAAAAATTTCCGAAGTTGTTGTGTTGCATTCAACGAGGGTATCTTTATCAAAGAGAGTTATGGCATCATAAGCTGCATTTATCATAGCGCGGTATTTTCGGGCCTCTGCCTCACGACGCCGATCATTCTCCCGGCTTTTTTTCCGGTTTTCTGATTCTCGAATCTCACGCTGAATGACAGGGATAAGTGGCTTGAGATTTCCTTTAAAGATATAATCATGGGCCCCACTTTTCATCAGCGAGACAGCAGTATCCTCACCAATCTCACCGGAAACAATGATGAATGGAATATCCAGGCCCCGTTTATTGAATTCCTGAAGAACATCGAGACCAGTAAACCCGGGAAGTGAGTAATCACAGAGGACGACATCCCACTCCTTGGAGTCTAATGCATCACAGACTGATTGAAGAGTGTCCAGCCTCAGGAGATCTGTTGAATATCCACCTTTTTTTAATTCATGCATTACCAGAAATGCATGATCCTCATTGTCCTCAATCAAAAGGACATGCAATTGTTCTGTTGCCATTATTTATCCCTGAGTTACTATAGATCAACACTCTCGCAGCGCAAATAATAATAATCTCGCACGACTCACATTAAAGACTTTTTTTATTACCCATGTAGAGTATGGTCATGCGGCACCTACCCATCCACATCAAAAATAACCATAGCCTTCGCGCGAGATGAAAGACGACAATCTAGATTTCAAGTGTTTAAAAAAAATATCTTTTTTGCTGAATATCAAAATTAAATTTTTATTTCTGAATCTTTTTTAATAAGAAGCCCGATAAAAAGTATTCTAAATCCAAAGGATATAATTTACCCAAGTGACTTGAGCGGTGATTATAACATCAGAATCGTGCATCAGGGAGAAATGAGGAGATATATTTCATACTAAAATAAAAAGTATTATATATCGGACAGAAAAATCAATTAATTGTCAGGGAAACTTCTGTGGACATATCAGGCATGAGATATCCGGGGGGTTTTGAACACATATAGGCAGGTGTTATTTCTCCTGCCTTTCCACATTCCCTGATATATGAAAAGTGTGCCTTTTTTGTTTATCTGATCACAAAGGTTGAAACCCTCACACGGTAAACTCACTCACGATAAGATGGCTGTCGATATTCTTGAGTTTGATCTGGGGGGAGAATCATATGCCATGGATATTCAGATTGCACGTGAGATCGTTGAGATGCTCCCCATCACCCCAATCCCACGAGCTCCCGGCCATGTCACCGGACTTCTAAACCTGCGTGGTGAGATCACAACAATAATTAATATCCATCATCTTCTTGGAATAAAGCCTGCCAAACAACGGGAAGAACAGAATATCATGGTATTGATCCCGGATGTATTTGAGAATACAAGTGTAGGGATGATCGTTGATGAGGTCCATAGCGTTCTCACCGTTGATGAGAAAGATATTGATACTAATGTCAAGGGTGTGAATGCAGAACTAGCGGATTATGTCCATGGCATCATTAAACTCTCTCATGATGACGGGGTTAAGACAGAAGCCGAGGATACTGATAAGGAGAGTAAGAAACGACTGATTATCTGGATTGATGTCAGGAAGATACTGACCGAGACGATTGAGAGTCCGGGATCACGTCAGGAATAACTTTTTTTCTTGTTCGAGAGACAAAAAGATTTTTTTTTTTGAATTGGATTTTTTGGATAAATGAAGGGATTTGGGGATTACATCCCCATGCCGCCCATTCCACCCATACCGCCCATGCCTCCCATCTCATCCATACCACCTGGTGGCATGGCCGGGGCTGCTGACTTTGCAGAGGCGATGATATCGTCAATCCTGAGGATCATGATTGCTGCTTCTGCAGCGCTGGCAATTGCCTGGGTCTTGACACGCAGTGGCTCAACGACTCCTTCCTTCTGCATATCAGATGGTTTTGCTTCGAAGACATTGAGTCCGACAGTTTTCTGCCCTTTCTCATGTGCTGCACGAAGCTCAACAAGCATATCGATTGGATCTAGACCTGCGTTCTCAGCGAGAGTCCGGGGGATGATCTCAAGTGCTGATGCAAATGCCTCGATTGCGAGCTGGGCACGGCCACCAACAGTTGCTGCGTATTCACGGAGACGGAGTGAGAGTTCAGTTTCTGGTGCTCCTCCACCGGCTACACACTTCTTGTCCTCGAGAACAACACCAACTACACGAATTGCATCCTCGAATGCACGTTCAAGTTCTGCAACAACATGCTCAGTTCCACCACGGATGATGATTGAGACTGCCTTGGGGTTTTTGCACTCCTCGACAAAGATCATCTCTTCGCCTGAGATCTTACGTTCCTCAACAATTCCTGCAAATCCGAGTTCTGAGTCTGAGATTGCATCGATGCTGGAGACGATTGCTGCTCCGGTTGCCCGGGCAAGTTTCTCCATATCACTCTTCTTGACACGGCGAACTGCGAGGATGCCTGCCTTTGAGAGGTAGTGCTGTGCAATGTCATCAATACCCTTCTGGCAGAAGACGACCTTTGCACCGCTCTTGATCACCTTGTCGGTGATGCTCTTGATCATCCGCTCTTCCTCATCGAGGAATGCCTGGAGTTGATCAGGGCTGGTGATGTTGATCTCGGCGTCAACTTCAGTTTTCTTGAACTCAATTGCCGCGTTCAGGAGCATGATCTTCGCCTTGTTGATGCTGCTTGGCATACCAGGGTGGACACGCTCCTTGTCAATGACCATTCCAAGAACTATCTCTGAGTCTTCGATTGATCCGCCGACTTTCTTCTCGATCTTGATATTTTCGGTGTCAACAGTTCCATCGGTCTCTGCGACCATGGTCACTGCCTTGACAACAAGGTCACAAAGACTGTCCTTTGAGGCTTCTGCACCCTTTCCGGTCATTGCAGTCTCGGCGATCTTCTTCAGGATCTTTACATCCTTTGGCTTTACGTCGATTGCAAAGCCCTTGAGAAGGTCCTGTGCCTTTTCTGCTGCCATCCGGTATCCGTGAGCGATAACGGTAGGGTGCACATCCTGTTCAAGAAGTTCTTCTGAACGCTTGAGTAATTCACCTGCAATTACAACTGCAGTTGTGGTACCGTCACCGACCTCATCATCCTGGGTCTTGGCAACTTCTACCATCATCTTTGCAGCCGGGTGCTCGATGTCCATCTCTTTGAGGATTGTTACACCATCGTTGGTAATGACGACATCACCGATGGTATCGACGAGCATCTTGTCCATGCCCTTGGGTCCTAGGGTTGTCCGGACTGCGTTGGCAACCGCCTTTGCGGCGGCGATGTTCATTCCCTGGGCATCGCGCCCACGGGTGCGTGAACTGCCTTCTTTAAGAATAAGAATTGGTTGTCCTCCAAGCTGTGTAGACATACAGAATCACCACGTGTAGGATAAGGTTGTTTAGTGGTTCTATATAATGATTTCAGTTTAGAATGACATTGAGAAGATCATCTGCTTCTTCCATTGAAAGAAGGTCCTCTTCTCCAAGCATCAGGGTTTTGCCGATTCTGCGCTTGCGCTGATCGTCAGTCATGATGCACATGGCATGGGAACGGGTTACCTGTGAGATATTACCAATAATTCCTGCCCGTTTCGAAAGTTTCTGGGATCTCCCATACCCGGTAAGGATGGTATGATCTTCATATCTGATCAAGGCCTGGAAGGGCGCACGGCTCATCATCTGCAGGTGCATCCCCATCTCTTCAATAAAGGGCTGGATCGGAATGTCTTCTGCAGGAAGAGAGAAATCAGAAGGGATCTGGGGAGTATAAACCAGCAGATCAATGGGCTCCACGACACCGCTGTCAAAGGTCTCCTCGATTCTGATGGCAATGTCAATAGTAGTGCCCATACCGGCTTCGTATTTAGCAACAGTGCGGCGGGAAACTCCCAGAACCTGACCTAGATCTCCAAGGGAGAGGTTATTTAGTTCACGAAGTTCACGCAGTTTTTCTCCGCTGATATTCACATAAAGACCGCCAGGTGAGGCGTAAATAAGAGGTGGAGATCCATCTACAAAGAAATCGTGAAGAGTGGCATAATTTATTGCGGATATCCCATATCTGACGTATACAGCCCCCCGCTCAAGTTCTGCATCACGGGCACGCTCACCAACGACAAGCGGAGTACCACCGAGGTTTCGGGATATTTGATCAAGATCGCGTGCGTTCTCTTCGGTGATGCTGTCAATATGAGATATGACCTTCAGAACAACTATCTGACTACCGTTATTGGCGATTAAATCAAAACTCTTGGGCCTCATTGCAAAGAGTTCTGAAACATCATATCCAGCCATCATCATAACGCTGATGGCATTCTGGAGCAGACGGTCCTGTGACATTCCTTTAGTTACTTTGTATTGGTTAAAAGAGTAATAAGAATATGGTATCAGGTGAATTGAGCAGGTTTATTCAATAATCCAAAAGATAGTTATATCCACTCGTGTTTATATGAAATTCATCTCTGCTAATCTGAACAGATATGACATTATCTTTCTTTTGTTCCTCAGTTTTTACATTCTGTTTTTTTCCTGGTATTCAATCCTCAAACTGAATACTTTCCAGATGAATCATGACCTGGGAATTTTTAGCCAGGCCCTCTGGTCTACAGTAACAGAAGGAACTTTTTTCTTCAACTCACTTGAAAACACAATCAATGCCGGTGTAACATCCCATTTCGGTGTGCATACTTCTCCGATACTCGCGGCGCTTCTCCCGGTATATGCCCTGGCTCCGGGAGTTAAGACACTCCTGGTAGTACAATCAATCCTTCTTGGTCTGGGAGCAGTGCCAATCTATCTGACAGCAAAAAAAATCCTCGGGAACCCAGGTGCTCTTATTATCTCTCTCGTTTACTTCCTGTACCCGGGTCTCCATGGAGTGAACCTGACAGACTTTCACGAAATAGCATTTCTTCCGCTATTTCTGGGATTTTTCTTATATGCCTGTGTACTGCAGAGAACCAGATGGATTTTTCTTTTCGGGTTGCTTTGCCTGTTGATCAAAGAGGATGTCGCAGTCATCATTCTTTGTGCATCGCTCTACGGCGTATATGTGAGCAGAATTCAAAACAGGATCTGTTTTAAAACGTTTCTCGTCCTTTCCATTATATCTGCTGCATGGGTAATTGCTGCATTTTTTGTCATCATGCCAGCTTTCAGCCCGGTGCATGAACTGATCTCTACAACCTTCATTTCACAGTACTATCAGTTGGGTACACATTCTGATTTTGACCAGATGCCCAGGATCATATACTTCATAGAATTATTTGGACCACTCCTGTTTCTCCCATTATTATCACCTGAAATTCTGATCATCTCCATTCCCTCATTTGCAGAAATTTTCCTTTCACAATCAGGTTTTTTTAACATCGGTGCACAGTATTCATCATTAGTGGTCATGCCACTCTTTTTTGCAACCATCTTCTCTCTCAGAAAAATTCAGAAAAAAACCGATGGGAACACACATCACTTCTTTGAGATCCTTCTTATTGGTCTTGTGGCAAGCAGTGTAATTTCCTGTTGTATTTACTCCCCGGCAGTAACAATCAACGCTATTCTTGATGCTCCTGAAGATATGCATGCAGATTCAGACTGGTTTATAAAGGGAGTGTCACAGATCCCGGATACTGCATCTGTGTCCACTCAGGCAAATCTGGTACCATTCTTTTCAGACAGGATGAATGTTTATGAAGACCAGATCAATAATGCTGACTATATAGTGTTTTTAACAAAGTTTGTGAACTCAAAGCCATACGTTGATGGGATACAGGATATTACCCGTTCATATCGATGTATTTACAAAGAAAACGGCCTGTATATCTTCAAACAAACCTCTCTCACATAAAATCTTAAGGATTGTTGTAGGAATTGATAAAATATTTTCTAGTTTTTTAGACGGTGAGAATTGCCAGAAAATACTGAATTCTGGATCGGTGTTGATGACACAGACTCTCCAGAGGGAATGTGTACAACATGGCTTGGAGCAAAACTTATCAGGGATCTTCGTGTTTTAGGTTTTTCGATCTACGAAGCACGCTTGATAAGGCTAAATCCGACTATTCCCTTCCGGACAAGGGGAAACGCTGCTATTGCCATCAGGGCCCGAGGGGATCCTGGTGTTGCGTTTACTCAAGCATGCAGCCTTGTCAGTGCATATGCAGACTTGAAGTGCGAAAAAACACATCCAGGAGTAGTTGTCGCAAAGGAGCAACTTCCTTCTGACTTCTACTTTAAAGCAGTAACGTCTGTTTGTTCAATCTCTGAAGTTGAAGAACTCCTTAAAGAGCACGCTTTAGCCTGGAAGGGATATAAACTAGGACGGGGACTCATTGGAGCTACAGCCGCAATTGCTTCTGTTCTTCCGGATCATACATGGGAATATCTGGCTTACCGTGAAGAGACACGATGGGCCACACCCCGTGATGTCAATCATAACAGTCTCTTCATAGCAGATGAAGAGACAGCACCCCATACCTGGGATACTGTCGACTGGGAACGGGGTTCTGTTGTCTGTGTCCCTCATTCACCTGATCCGGTCCTCTATGGCATACGTGGTGATTCTCCATTTGCAGTTGCCCATGCTGTTTCATGCATTAGATCAGAGCCATTTCCCTGGGGACAGATCTGGCTTACAAATCAGGGAACCGATGCACACCTGCTTGAAGGAACAATCGGATCACTGAATGAGAACTCGTCGTACAGGATATGTGGAACTGTTTTGCATCCTCCGATCACAGGAACAGGCGGTCATGTCAGCCTGGTCATTGGAAATGGAGGGAAAGAACTCACCTGCATGGCATTTGAACCAACGAAAGGTTTCAGACAACTGGTGAGATCCCTTATTCCTGGAGATCAAATCATTGCGGTCGGCTCATTCCTAAACGGTACTTTAAATCTTGAAAAATTCTGCCTCTGTTCGATGGAGAGAGACGAGGTTAAATCAGCACCATTCTGCAGTAAATGCCAGAAGCAGATGACCAGTGCCGGAGCAGGTAAAGGATACAAGTGCAGAAAGTGCGGGGCGAAAGCCCCGACTCCGGAAACAATAATCAGAGATCGGGAGATCCTCACCGGATGGTATGAAGTCCCTCCAACAGCCCGCAGACACCTTGCACGACCC
Organism: Methanospirillum lacunae; assembly: GCF_003173355.1. Lineage (NCBI taxonomy): Archaea > Methanobacteriati > Methanobacteriota > Methanomicrobia > Methanomicrobiales > Methanospirillaceae > Methanospirillum > Methanospirillum lacunae. Next base: position 61,551 of record NZ_QGMY01000016.1, read on the forward strand.
CTTATCAGGGGAAAAGAAGTCTTCAGGGAAGGTTCTTTTCAATCTGTATCCTAACTCTTCAGACATGCCGGCAGTTCAGATTACCATGGCAGAAGGAAGAACACAGGATCAGAAGAGGGCGGTTGCCAGACGTGTTACCGATGTACTCGTCGAGGAACTGGGTGTATCTCCTGATGCAATAACCGTATACATCTACGAAATCGGGCGGGATCATATTGCTAAATCAGGAGTATTCCTTTCAGATACAGCATAACTCATCACCAGTTACTTGATGCGTGAAGGTACATACATACACATGGACTGCGATATTCCGGTCAGACAGGCTCATCTCAAGCCGGGAATGAGTGTCAATGATCTGGTCACGGTGATGGAGCAGGCTGGTGCGTATAATGGAGGTGCTTTCTCCCGTGCTGTCTCCATCTACACATCCATGCTTACCGATGCACGGGCCACCCGATTCCTTGGATTCGCCGGGGCAATGGTTCCCGCAGGAATGGGAGGAATCGTTAGTGATCTGATCCGGGACGGACGAGTTGATGCCCTCGTCTCAACCGGGGCAAACCTCACTCATGATGTGATTGAGGCGATTGGCTGCCACCATTTCAAAGGAACGGAGCGTTGCAATGATGTGGATCTCAGACACGAAGAGATAAACAGGATATACGATGTCTACCTCCCTAACGATGCCTTCATCGCTTTTGAAGAGTTTATGCAGGGAGTATACAGTGAACTGGAAGACGGGAGTGTCATCTCTATTAGTGATCTCCTTGCCCACATCGGATCAAAGCTTGAGACAGGGATCCTTGCAACGGCAGCGAGACACAATATTCCGGTTTTCTGTCCTGCCATTCAGGACTCGATGATAGGTCTTCAGTACTGGCTCTTCCGTCAGGGGAGAAAAGTAACAGTTGATGCCTTTGCTGATATGACAAAGATCATCGATCTCTGTTTTGAATCTGAGAGAGCAGGAGCCCTCTTTATCGGGGGAGGGGTTCCGAAAAACTTCATCCTCCAGAGTATGCTGATGACTCCGAAAGGGTTTACCTACGCAATTCAACTGACCGGTGACAGGCCAGATCTGGGTGGTCTTTCAGGGGCAACCCTTGACGAGGCACGATCCTGGGGAAAAGTGGAAGAAGATGCAGAGACTGTGACTGTTTATTGTGACGCCACAATTACTTTCCCACTGCTTGTTGCAACAGCGATGGAGAGAATTTCGTGACCGACCTTATCCTTGCACTTGATCCGACAACCAGAACAGATGCCATGCGGATCGCTTCAGCAGCAGCACCGCACATTGATGCAATAAAGATAGGGTATCCCCTCATCCTCGCCGAAGGTCTCGGTATTGCCAAAGAGCTAAAAGCATTTGGTCTCCCTCTTATTGCTGACTTCAAGGTTGCAGACATCCCAAATACCAACCAGCTCATTGCACAGCAGGTTTTTGAAGCAGGATTCTCAGGAATCATCTGCCATGGATTTCCGGGATCAGATTCGGTCAAGGCCTGCGTGAATGTTGCACATGACAATGGGGGAGAATGTTATGTGGTAGCCGAGATGAGTCATCCCGGAGGCGCTGAATTCTTCCAGAGCGGAACAGCAGAACGTATCGCCAGGGTGGTTATTGAAACCGGGGCTGATGGGATAATTGCACCTGCAACCAGGCCGGAGAGGACACGAATCCTGCGTGAGATTATTGGGACCAGAAAGATCCTTTCACCCGGTGTCGGAGCCCAGGGGGGGGATCCTGACGCAATAGCCGGTCTTGTCGATGGCATTATTGTCGGCAGGGCTATTTATGAATCAAATGATCCCGGGGCAGCAGCTGCCCGTTATGCCTCACTTCGCGGAAAGCGAACATAAGAAAATCTGATGGTCTTCAATATTTCCAGATACTCTCATAAGGTCAAATTTAGTATGTATGTGTATGATATGGAGTGAACAACAGCGCAAGATTGCTGCACAGTATTCATCAAAAGATGAGGTACCGGTTGCAGAGCGGCGTTATAAATGTCATTCCTGCCATCTCATCGTAGATGAAACACCATGTCCTGTTTGTGGTGAGAAGAACCTGGAGATCATGTGTCCGCTTGACACCTGCGATTGTGGTCATGAAATATCCTCAACAATCGAATATTGCCCACTTTGCGGTGAACCAGTCTGTCCTGAATGCGGGTCTCATGATGTCGTGCAGATCAGCAGGGTCACCGGGTACCTTCAGGATGTATCAGGCTGGAACGCAGGAAAGCAGCAGGAACTCAAAGACAGACACCGATATTCGGTTGTATGAGGTATTACCTCACAAAGGATACCCTCATTGTACGCGGCTCATTTCGTGCCTGCAGTACCGGGGATAATGGTGGCATTAAAAATGTCACATCTCTTTTAACCCAACAGGTACAGCCCTCAAATCCTGTTGAACATTCACTGTTGATTAGAAATGCAGCATATCGGAACGGACTGTCACCAGAAACAACATTCGGACTTCTGATCCCTGAACAATCGACGCACCATGCTGTGTTCAGATATGATCAGGTTACTCTGTTTATCACTGCCGGAGTTACCGGTCAGGATACAGGCAGCAGAGAAATACAGAATGCTGAAGACTCACGGAACATGGATGTCACCATGAGGATGATCTGTACCATTAATGGACACCTGAAAGACAAGGATCTGCTTAATGCACTGATAACAGTGAGCAAAGCAGAGATGGAAGCTTCACCTCGTGATGAAAGTTTTTCAGGATGGGACCGGAGAGGTTTCATCATCGGAGCGGAACATTCAGACCCCTCTATAAACAACAATCCGGAAAACATAGGCGAGAAGATATTTCGGTCCTCATTATACGGTGCTGGATATATCAGAAAACATTTTTTAAAGATCCCGGACCGATCCAGTATCGCATCGTCATTTCACATTCACACTACAATCGGTGGTGACCGGTGGATTGAATGGAACAAGAAGGGATGCCCGTATTATCCCTGTCACTTCAGGGGACAGAGGTGTGATTTCTGCTATTGCCCCCTCTATCCATGTGAAGATGAAACTCTTGGCGAATGGACAACCGGGTCGCGGACATCGGGGAGAGTATGGAGCTGTGCCCCCTGCACACTTAACCATCAACCGGCAGTGGTGCACCATCTGCGACGCAACCCCGAAGCAAGCAACTCTGAACTAAAATCGATTCTTGTAAATTATCCACAGAAGTAATTTCCTGATGGATATTGCATCAGGGATATACAGTACTGATTATTTTACCCCTGTTCACTTTCACCCTGTGCCCTGTATGATTTATATACATCATGATCAGAAGAGCTGACTGGAGATGACATATGGACCTGACACCGATTACACAAAGGATCTCCGAAAAGTTTGCTGCATTGGGTCATCAGATCGAACCGGCAAAGATAGAGGAGAAACTCGCCCGGATGATCAACGAGTTCGGGGTTCCTGAAGAAGAGGCTGAACGCTCAATAGTCAGTGATTATTCACGGGAGTTCGGCCTTGATGAACAGATTCATTCTGCACCAGTAGCATCTGATGCCCCTGAAGCAACACCCATTGCGGAGGTTAAAATCGGAGACTGGGCAACAATTGAGGGAGTTGTAACAGTTCTTTTTGAATCACGATCTCCTTCAGTCGCACAAAGTGGTATACTCGCTGACCAGTCGGGATCTATACGGTTCACTGTCTGGGCCAAGGCACAGGCCCCGGCTCTCGAACTGGGAGAGTGGTACCGGTTTGAGTCAGCTGCTGTTGACGAGTTTAACAATCAACCTGGTTTTCAGGTCCATTCAGGGACAGCGATATTTCCTATTGCGCACGATCGACTCCCTGTAATTGAAAAAACTCCTATCGTAGATCTACATAGGGGTATAATCAGCCTGGAAGGGAAAGTGGTCTCTTATACAGAACGTGCTGATGGACCAGTTCAGATAGCCGGGGTCATTGCTGACGGATCCGGGGCTATCAGATTCACTATCAGAAGAGGGATCACTTTGCCTTCAATAGAAGAGGGAGGATGGTACCAGATTGAGTATGTAGTCGCTGATCTCTATCGTGGAGCCATGAATCTGCAGTTCAATGCAGGAACAAAGATAACCCAGATATCAGATGATCGCAGCCTTCGGCCAGCCATATCTCCAGTTGCAGGAATTAAACCCGGGATTGTCTGTGTCCGGGTAAAAGTGCTTCAGGAGTATGCCAGTTCAAGCGAGAGGATGTTCCAGTCCGGTATCCTGGGAGACGAAAGCGGTACAATCAGGTTTGTAACCTGGAAGGATGAGTCTGCAGAACGGCTTGTTCCCGGGATGGCATACACGATCTACTATGCTTCCGCTGATGAATTCAACGGACGATTGTCTCTGACTCTCAACGGAGCTACCAGCCTGCCAGATGATGCAGCGGCAATTAATGTCAGCCCGCTCCCTGAACGATCAGCACCAGAAACAACTACTGTCGAAGGAGTGGTAACTGTTCTATTCCCTCCCCGAACTGCTTCAATAGCACAGACCGGTATCTTTGCACATGCCTCAGGTGTGATGAGACTTACTGTCTGGGCTAATGCTCATGCTCCGGCTCTCCAGGCAGGAGGATGGTACCGGTTTGAATCAGCTGTGCTTGATGAATATAACTCACAAAAAAATATCAAGATCACATCAGGAACAGTAGTAACGCCACTATCAGGTGAGACTCTTCCACAGATAGAAATATCACCAATCTCAAGCCTGAATCCGGGTCTTACCAGTCTGGAAGGAAAGGTTATTTCATATAACCCTCATCTGGAAGGAGCAGTGAGAGCAGCAGGCGTCATTGCTGACAACACCGGGGCAATAAGATTCACCATCAGGCAGGGAGAACAGGTGGCAGAGATAGAGACCGGAGGTTGGTATCGATTCGAATACGCAATTGCTGACCTCTATCGCGAGGCAATGAACCTGCAACTCAGTTCAGGTAGTAGGATTTCTTCACTTCAGGGAGAACACAGTCTTGAACCTGCAATAACTCCGGTCGCTGAGATAAAACCAGGGATTGTCTGCCTGCATGTAAAAGTAGCCCAGGAATATGAAAATACGAGTGAGCGAATCCTACAGTCCGGAGTCCTTGGTGATGAGACAGGAACCATCAGATTCGTGGCATGGAAAGATGATTCAATAGAACGACTGATTCCTGGAAAAATTTACACAATTCAGTATGCATCAGCCGACGAATATAACGGACGACCATCCCTGACCCTCAACGGATCTGTTGTAATACCTGATGAAACCGGAGAGATAGAAGTGAAAGCATCCGGTGATGAGGTTACTGGTGCACTGGTTCATATCTCACCCGGTTCAGGCCTCATCAAACGCTGCCCGGTTGAGGGATGCGGGAGAGTACTGACAAGGCAGAACTACTGCCAGATCCATGAGATTCAACCCGATTTTCAATATGATCTCAGAATCAAAGGGTGGCTTGATAATGGACGACAGACCTGGGATACAATCATATCACGGGAAGGAGTCGAGAAACTTCTCGGTCTCACACTGGATGGTGCCAAAGAGATGGCTGAGAACAATCCACTGGGTCTTGAGACAGTGTATTACCACCTTTGTGAAGCATTACTCGGCCGCTATATCTCATGTCAGGGAAGAGTCATTGAGAACAGACTCTTTACATCATCTTGTTCGTTTCTCACGTTCGATTCAGCACGACATGCTGATCTGCTGAACCGTTCAGAGGTGACCAGCCATGAGTGAGCAGACTGCATTCCAGCGATATGAACGTGAACCGGCAAAGCGTGTTTTTGCAGCAGAGTTCAGGGAAACAACATACCACTTCAAGGAAGGTAGTGAAGACAAAAGCCCGACCTTTGTACTCCTCCCAACCGGAGAGCGATGTAACAGGGTATTTCTGGTAGGACTTCTTGCAGATAAGAAAAAATCAGAGGGTGAAGCCGTCTTCTACCAGATCAAGGTGAAGGATCCGAGTGGTTTCTTCTTTGTCAGTGCAGGTAGTTATCAGCCAGAGGCGATGCACCAGATTGCATCCATCGAGACACCGACTGTTGAAGCAAAGCCAACCTATGTAGCGGTGATAGGAAAACCCAACGTGTTTACTGCCCCTGACGGGAGAACACTAGTGTCGGTACGGGCTGAGTCTGTGGCTGCTGTCAATAAACAGGTGCATGACTGCTGGATCCTGGATACTGCGACACGAACCCTTGAGCGGCTTGAAAAGACTGATGAGAATCCGGATCTGGTAAAATCAAAAGAGATCTATAAACAGTCTCCTGATGTCTGGAAACGAATGGTTCACGAAGCCTTAAAAACTGTTGAGATTTAACCTCCCAATACTTTTCTTCCTTATATTTAATCGATAGAAAATAACAAAGGGAAATATCAGATAATACTATTCATCGGTTCTTTAAGATTTTTAATGTTCATAAATACCACATACTCCCAGGTGAATTGATGATGATACCAACGTATGACGTGCTTATGTACCCTCTTCTTCAACATTTGAGTGATGGGCAGCAACATACAATGCGGGATTTAACTGAGAAACTTGCTGAACAATATCATCTAAATGAAGAAGAAAGGGAAAGAGTCCTTCCAAGTGGAAAGCAAAAGATCATTTCAAGCAGAGTTGGCTGGGCAAAGACGTACCTGAAAAAGGCAGGTCTAATAACAAATCCCGGACGAGGCATTATCCAGATAACATATCAGGGAAAGGAGACGCTGAAACAAAATTTGACTGAACTCTCTGATGAATATCTCGATCAATTTGAAAGTTTCAGGGCATTTAAGCGCAGTTTTAATCCCCAAAAATCTGAACATGAGGATATTCACCATAAAGACTTCCCAGATACAAGAACGCCACCTGAAATACTAACAGAAGGCTACCAACAGATACAGAACGAACTTATTTCTGACCTTATGCAACAGATACTCAACTGTTCACCTAGATTTTTTGAAAGTCTCGTCCTCGATGTTCTTGTCGCAATGGGATATGGGGGATCCCACAATGATGCAGCTCAATCAGTGGGCAGAACCGGAGATGGAGGAATTGATGGGATCATCAAAGAGGACAAACTTGGATTGGATGCAATTTTTTTACAAGCAAAACGATGGAAAAATTCAGTAGGAAGACCTGAGATCCAATCATTTGCAGGGGCATTAGATGGGGTCAGAGCAAAAAAAGGGATATTTATTACAACATCAGTGTTTACTCAGGATGCACTTAATTATATAAAAGGGATTGAGAAGAAGATAGTTCTGATTGACGGAAACCAACTGGCAAACCTGATGATCGAATATAATGTAGGTGTTTCACCTGTTGCTACATACACCATCAAAAGAGTAGATCTGGATTATTTTGAAGAAGAGTAATCCAATATTTTCCTCACCGCACCTTGTCCCACTCTTCAAGAACCTCTGAACCTTCGACAAAGACCAGACCATGTTTCTTTGCATACCTGATCACCTCTTCTTTTGACAGAGCAAGCCCGCTCTCATCATCAAGCATCTCACAGATACTGATCGTCGGGCTGATCGCCGCCATCTCTGCCATGGTAACAGAAAGTTCAGTCTGGCCATGTCTCTAATCTAGAAGTTTTCTGCTGCAATCAGCACAGGCATATGACCGGGAGTTCTGAACTGATCTTTAAAGACAACAGGTTCCCCATCAAGAGTATTCTGAACAACTTGTGAGAGGGCGTTCACCGTGAGGGGATCGATCCTTGTCAGTAATCCCTGTGAAGGTGTTCCAGTGATTTACCCAGAGTGAGAATGAAGAATTGTTTGAGGGATCATACGGAATATCGAGCTGTTCGACCATAGCAATGTCCTTGATGATAAACCTGTGAAACAGAAGGCCAATTTTTTAGTAGATGTAAATGGAATTGCAGTGTCGGTAAATCTCCCATAATCATGGAGTGTCCCAAACCATTGATATCAGTATTATTGATGAGTAAATAATCAGGATATTCGCATTCTGCTTACGAATTAAGAGTAGGGGCATTAACGGCATTTATTTATAAATGTAATTCAAATTTCAATCATGTTCAAATATAAAGAGAAGCGGATTCTTATTTTTCTTGCAGTTTTTTTAGTTTTCCTTTTTCCAATTGCCCAAGCAGTAACCAATCCATATGAGGATGTGACGGCTAACCATTGGTCTTATGATCCAGCAAATAAACAGGCTTCAAATAAGGTGACCGAGGATAAGCATGATCCAGGATTTTCTCCTGATTCAGGAACTACAAGGAATGAAATGGTAATAACATTGCAAAAATTAAACGAAATTGAAAATTCCATTAAAAAAATTAGAGATTCTCAGGATAAGACTAGAACACAACTGAATATGGGAAAAGATACAATTTTATTAAAAGAGCAAGTAAAACAAGCAACTCTCGATAAATTAAATCAAAATGTAGGATATCGTTTCAGTTCAGTAACATCTTTAGGAAAACCCGAGGTATTTATCAACACTATCGATAGCCTGAATATTGTCCAATCATCAAAAGGCAATATAAATTATAAAGATGGTGTGTTAACGATACCCTCTAATTTCAATCCTAAAGATCCTGTTCAACAAACCACAATTTATCAAGCGGTTGTTCACACAATTGAAGATAAAAAAGATCCAAGTGGTTTTAATAATCCACTATATTTATCAGGAGTTGACAGATACGACACAAACATTAAAAAATTGGATGAGGTATCAGGTGCACTCAAAGATTTTGAAAAAAGTATTGAAAAAGGTGATCTTCAAGACCGGAGTTACAACCAATGGAAGATAGTAGAAGGCAAATGGAAAAGTTACTTCCAATATAATATTGATTCAGGAGATCAAACAGACTCTAATAAAAGAGGATTGAATATCGGTACACAATATAATATTGACGATATTATTAGTTTATATCAATCAGGAGCTGCAGGAGAGAAATATAAGATTTTTTTTAATAATTACCCTCCTACTCCAACACCTAAACTATTGACAATCGATTGGTCTGACATGCCAAAACCATGTATTGGAGGAGATAACTGCTATTCTAACCGGGAGGATTCAATTACTGGCTCTCAACCTATTAATAGAGACGATCCGCCTCCTCATGGGTGAGGGTAAAGCAATCACTCCTTCTTTTTTTCTTGGATTAATGTCATAATCACACCATCTATGAAACCAATCAGGATGGATTATAGTTAGTAATTCCCTTTTTTACATCAGATATCTTCATACCTAGTTTAGTATAAGCCCTTTCAATCAGGTTTTACAAAGTTTTTAACCCCTTCTAAGGCCTTCCCCTTCAACTTTGTTAAATTAACCACGGAATTGTCGATTAGTTTCAGGAGGATACAGGCTTATAGATATGATAATCCAGTTTTATTAATTTAATAATAAAACCGCATTGAGGTTACAATCTACATGCAATAGCCCATAAATTGGTTTTCCAATCCTGATCCTATGAAAAAAGAACAGACAATCAGGAGGATATTTAACCTTATGTCTGACGGTTATCCCATTCTTCAAGAACCTCTGATCCCTCGACAAAGACCAGACCATGTTTCTTTGCATACTTGATCGCCTCTTCTTTTGACAGAGCAAGCCCGCTCTCATCATCAAGCATCTCACAGATACTGATCGTCGGGTTGATCCCCGCCATCTCTGCCATGGCAACAGAAAGTTCAGTCTGGCCATGCCTTTGATCAAGAAGTTTTTCTGCTGCAATCAGCACTGGCATATGACCGGGAGTTCTGAACTGATCTTTAAAGACAACAGGTTCCCCATCGAGAGTATTCTGGACAACCTTCGAGAGAGCATTTACGGTAAGCGATCTATCCTTGTCAGTGATCCCGGTGAAGGTATTCCGGTGATTTACCCAGAGTGAGAATGAAGAATTGTTTGAGGGATCATAGGGAATGTCACCAAGTTGTTCAACCATGGCGCAGTTTCTGAGAACATCCCTTGCAAACGGGAGTCCAAGTTTCTTCGCTGATGCAAACGGAATTGCAGTACAAATCAGACCACCGGCATCATGACGCATCCGACAGATATCCCGGTGGGTTATTCGATCAGATCGCATGGTGAGATCTGTCTCACGCTCCCTGTTATCAAAATCATAGAGCAGTACCATCTCACCCTTCTTAAGTGCATCAAGTGCCTCACGAATCATAATGAAACCTCAATCATAACCTCATCTCCATCCTTTAGATTCAGTTCACGTCGCAGACCCACTGGTGCTACCACTTCAACGAGTGCATCAGGATAATGCGATCTTCCTGGAACTACAATACCACAGGGAATATTACCAATCAGGCAGGGAAGACACCGGACCTGACCAAATGTCCGGCCCTCTGATTCAAAACCATCAACTACTAACCAGTCAGCGATAGTCAGTTTTTTTCTTCGCTGGATTGCAACAGGTGAAAGACGGAGATTCAATGTACCTGGATATGGTGCAAACCCCAAAATCTTCTCAAACTGGTGAACATACTGGCGGATGCTCATGTAGTATGCGCCTTCCCCAAGGCCGGACTCCACCGTTCCAGGGAACTGGTACTGCGTCTCTTTTCTTCCAAAGAGCCGGTAATAGTCGCAGTATTCCTTCCGAAGTACTGACTCGCCCTCTTCGCTGATAGTAATTTGCTGACCGTCAGCGATGATGGTCCGTTTGATGAGTTCCTGCTGCTCCAGTGACTTAAGGCGTCGTGAAGCAGTCTGTGGACTAATTCCAAGTTCACATCCCAGACCCTGCGAGTTGAGAAAGACCGGATCATGAAGTCCGCCCCGGAGAGCAATGTGCTTCAGGCATTCAAGATCCTCAGGCCCTGTCATGATACCATATATGAGGAGGATATTATTAATGCGTTATCATCGGTGAGATCGATCTCAAAAATGTGGTCACCCCCGATGACTCACATTATACCTCGGAATCAAAAAAGTAGAATCGGTTATTTATCTGGCATATAACTCAGTCAGAGCGTGAAGTTTTTCAGGGAGAATAACAGGGATCTGTTCTTTCGAGAATCGCCACAGCCAGTTACCTGTTTTAGTTCCGGGACAGTTCATCCGTGATTCATTCCCAAGATTCAGGAGATCCTGCATTGGGATGATCACCGTGCTGCCAACACTCATCATTGCGAGCCTGATGAGTAACCAACTAACCTCTTGAGGCTCTGGGTCCCTGCCAAGATACGCAGCCAGATTTTTCTTCTCTTCTTCTGTTGCCTCGGACATAAACCATCCATAGACAGGTGGATTATCATGGGTACCGGTGTAGACCACACAGTTGCTTGAGATATTATGAGGAATATACGGGCTGTTTGGCATCCCGATTCCAAATGCAAAGAGCAGTACTTTCATACCAGGAAGGGAGAACTCACGCATTACCTCCCTTACATCAGGGGTGATGACCCCAAGATCTTCAGCAATGATTGGGAGATATGCTGACCGTTTTGCAATCGTTTTCAGCAGATCATAACCGGGGGCAGATACCCAGCTGCCTGAAATTGCAGTCTCTGAACCTGCAGGAATCTCCCAGAAATCTATCAGACCGCGAAAGTGATCTATCCGGATGTAATCAACCATGGAAGCAAGATGCTCAATACGATCAATCCACCAGGAATATCCGGTTTTCTTCAGCTCATCCCATTCGTAAACCGGGCTGTCCCAGATCTGTCCTGTTTCACTAAAGTAATCAGGAGGAACACCTGCAATGACTGCCGGCTTTAGATCAGTGTCAAGTTTAAAGAACTGATGATGCACCCAGACATCAGCACTATCATAATCAACATAAATTGGAATGTCACCAATCAGAAGAATCCCGGCATCTTTGCAGACTGACCGGAAGATATCCCACTGAAGAAAAAAGAGGTACTGAAGAAATTTCTCTTTCATAACCAATTCGAGATTTTCAGTAAAAGCCTGATTGAGCGCTTCAGGAATGCGAAGTTTGAGATCTGAGGGCCAGTCACCCCACAAAGCAGGTGAAAACTTCTTTCGAAGCACCTGAAAGAGGGCATAATCATCAAGCCATTTTGCATTTTTGTGGCAGAATTTCTCAAATCCTGACTGATCATCTGATACCCTGAACCGCTCAAAAGCCCTGGTGAATACCTTGTCTTTGTATGCAATGACCTGAGAAAAATCAACCTTTTCCAAAGGAAATTCAGGTACCGGCTCAAGATCTTCCGGGCCGATAAAACCATCAGAGACCAAGACATCAGGACTTATCAGAAGAGGGTTACCGGCAAATGCGGATAATGAATGATAAGGGGAGTTATCATACTCATATTCAGTAGGATGAATCGGGAGGATCTGCCAGTACCGCTGCCCTGCATCTTTTAAAAATTGAACAAAATCATGTGCACCTGGTCCGAGATCGCCAATTCCAAACCGTGATGGCAGTGAAGTGATATGCAGAAGTACTCCGCTTCCCCTCGTTCTCATAGATCACTCTGATTAATATACAAGGGATTCTTTGAAATACATATTTGAAAATCAGAGCGGATTTGGAGAGTGGTTTTCTTCAGATGAGGATGCGACGTCATAAACAATATCAAAATACTTGCCAAGCTCCTGAAATTCGTCAATCCACTGATGCAGCTCTTTATCATTTTCCACATTCCTTCTTACCTGATCAATACACCGGGAATAATTGGCAAAGTAGATGTTCTGACTCTCCCTGAGATCCAGCGGGAGTGAAAGGGGCTTGAGAGCCCTTAACAATAAGTTCAGATCGCGAATCTTTTGCACTGAATAGGGCTCAAACATTATCTTTTTTACATCACGACTGATACGACTCGTTGCTGAACTGCTCAGCAACCGGGTGTCGGGAGTTGCTCTACTCAGAATAAGCCGGGTTACCGCTTTTTTAAGTAAGGGGATACCAATGGTTCCATTCTCAAGACATCTCCTGACTTCAGCATTGAGAATGAACTGCTCGAGAGAGGTAAGGATTGTAGGAGGGGTTATTCCTTCCCCTTTCAGCGAGGGCATGAGAGCAATATCCCCTGGAAAGAGCTCATAAAGGTGAGACTCAAGATCTCTCATAGTTGTAGCAAGAACAGATTCCTGAATCTTCCTTCTTCCATCAGGAAAGATCTTTCTGTAAGGGATCATGGCATCGCAGTTTTTCTTCAGATTATGGATTATTCCCTGATTATCCCGCCTGCCAAAAGCATCCCAGAGATCCTGTTCCATCTGTGCAAAGTCATCCTCTGATACAAATTTCTTTGTGCCACCGACATAGACCATCTCACCGAGCCAGACAGAGGCAATAACAAGATGAAATTCTTCATGAGTCAGTTCAGATCTGAAGAATGCAGTACTTGTCATAAGCCCCAGATTATCGGCCCGTTCTAACCTACATTGCCCACATCTGATTTGATAAGTGTAGAGAGAAGTATCTTTGATGGAGCCACTCAACAATGCGGAAATAGCATAGAAGCAGGCGATTTGGTCTTTGTCAACCACGGCAGTCTTAACATAATTTTCATAAATATCAGCACCACTGCCATTTGACGGAATATTGCTAACCGCACGGCTGAGTATACCGGTGTAGGCCGGTTCGTAGTCAAAACCTGTGAGTTCTTGTGTCAGTTGTATCGCTCTACAGGCGTACATCATTACCTGAACAGTCTCAATCCCGGAGAGTTCATCGAAAAACCATCCGCAACTGGTATACATGAGAAGGGCATTATGCTGAACTTCAAGAAGTTTTAGTGCTCTTACAATCTGATCTGACGAGATTCCCGGGATCATATGCTGTGAGACAAACCTGGTAAGACGATCTTCTGACTTTTCAAGTATGAGATCAATGTACTCATTGCGAGCTGCCCTGGGATCAGAGAGTAGTAAACCTGCTTCCTTCTTGTACATCACTGAAAGAGAATTATTCAGGTTATCCATCGCCTCTCTGAGTGGACCCCGCCATTTCTGATTCCAGAGTCTTGGATTATTGGGAGGAGTTGTATTTGCAAGCGAGATACACTCCCCGGGATCAGAGATCAGACAGGCATGATATGTCCTGCATCCACAGTCACTTTTCCATCGTTCAACTCCGTGGTTGCAGCTCCACGATGTATTTTCGTAAATTTCAACCACATATTCGGGAGGATGATTTTCGAGATACTCCCCAAATATGGTAATTTTGGCTAGTTTTTTTTCTTCAATGATATTGAGTGCATATGCCAGAGCCATATCGGCAAACCGGTGATGATGCCCGTACGTCTCTCCATCGGTTGCAATACTGAGAAGACGTGGAGAATCATCCCTACCTGAAAATGTTGAGATCATCCGGTCTGCAAACTGTTCACCATTACTGAGCAGGGAACCAAAGGCGATCTCGCCAGCTATGGCATAATCATAAAAAAAGAGAGCAATCGATCTTCCTGACGGAAGTCTGCAGAGATAGGGTCTGCCTGCATCAAGCTTCTGTGGATCTGTCAGTTCCCATGAACTACCAGCACTTTTCCTGATACGTCTCGCCTGATATGGAGAGAGGATTGTAAAGAGGATGCCCTGTTCTGCCAGTATCTCAAGTGTCTCGGTATCAACAGCAGTTTCAGCAAGCCACATACCTTCCGGCATCCGGCTGAACCGAGAGACAAAGTCGCGGATCCCCCAAATGATCTCAGTCTCTTTGTCTCTCCGGGTAGCAAGAGGCATGATGATATGATTATAGACCTGTGCGATCGCTGAACCATGACCTGAAAACCGCTCCTGACTTTTCCGATCTGCCTGGATAATCTGATGATAGAGATCGGGATTGTGATCTTCTATCCAGGAAAGGAGAGTCGGACCAAAATTAAAACTGATACTGGCATAATTGTTGACGATATCCAGAATTTGCCTGCCAGAACCCAGGATCCGGGATGAAGCATTGGGAGTGTAACACTCTGCTGTTACCAGTTCATTCCAGTCATGGTATGGATATGCAGAACTCTGATATTCAATCTCTTCAAGCCACGGATTCTCTCTGGGAGGCTGGTAAAAGTGTCCGTGAATACAGATATATCGGTTAATATGAATCGCCCCCGGTATGCGGACAGGTTATCTCATTTGGCTGTAGGTACTGATCAACCTTTGTGGAGAACCAACTTCCAGATGCAAAAAGTAGCCCGAACTTTTTTTCATCGAACCGATATTAAGGAGGTTTCATCACTCACAGGGGCGAAATGATGCTATGTGTTTTAGTCGGATAATACTCATCTTTACAATTCTTATGCTGTTTTTCGGTGCTACTGTTTTTCTCGCAGTTGCAGAGCAAAGTCATGAAGATCTCACCTCACAGGCAGGAGTTTTCTCAGTTCTTGAGGAAGGTAACTACGATCGTCATGCCACCGTCGATGATATGAATAAATATGGTGATCTTGGGGTGGGTGGATTTGAAAATATGGATGGTGAGTTGATCCAGCTCAACGGAACAGTATATCAGGTTACCTCTGACGGAGTAGTACACACGCCTCCGGGAGACACTGGAATTACCTTCATGAATACAGTCTGGTTCAATCCAGAACAGACACATGAGTTTTCACAATCTGAAAATATCACAGAGCTCGAAGAAGAATTGAACCAGTCATTCCCATCAAAGGACTGTATATATGCGATCAGGGTGGACGGATTTTTCCCTGAAATGAAGGTCAGAAGTGTTCCGATTCAGCAAAAACCATATCCGCCTCTCTCTTCTGTTATTGCCAACCAGAGTGTCTTTAATCTCACAAACACTACCGGCACAATATCAGGATTCTGGTTCCCGGCATACATGCAGGGCGTAAACTACGCAGGATTCCACCTGCATTATATTTCTGCTGACAAAACTGTAGGTGGACACGTTCTCGGATGCACTATTGAAAATGGCACTGCACTTATAGACCCAATCTATTCCATCAAAGTTGTAAATGAAAAATTGTAAAGTGGATCCTTCATGAGATTGGAATATCTCCTGATATTTCACGGGGTGATTTTTTGAAATGAACCTCAAGGACTCCATTCTCAAAAGTTGCTTTGGCATTATCCTCTGATACTTCTGCAGGGAGTGGGACACTCCTGCTCACTGTCCCGAAAAACCGTTCTCTAATAAAAAAATCCTTTTCCTCTTCCTCTTTCTCTTCCTTTCTCTCACATGTAATCTGAAGCAGATTCGGCCTTATGAGGCGGACCTTAACCATGTCTTTTTGGCACCCGGGGATATCAGCACGGGCAACAACTTCTTCACTTTCATCCCTTACGTCAATAGAAAAACCTCCAGTTGACAATGTGGGCATTTCACGGATTCTCTGGCTGTAAGAAGGAAAAGATGGAACCAGGCTGTGAAAACGACTTTCCATATCTGCGAAGAGAGAATCCATCTCGGTACGAAATGCTTCAAATGGGTCACGTTCACGTTTTATGATTGCCATAGGGCTACCTCCTGCTCGTCGAGGAGACGATAAAAATTTTCTATCGCAACACAGCACGATAAATTTTTGCATGGCAATGGTCAGATGGAACGTTTGATGAAACTCAAATCGTGGAAAGCTAATCTAAAAAATTTATACGAAGAAATACTTCCCAAAGACTAATAACCAGAAACCTGAAATACCAAAGTTCGATCTTTGTCGATTTGTATTTCGTTAATTATTTAACTTCACCCTCCCTCACTGTACAGGCATGGAACCGGGACTGCGCCATCGGCTTGCAGAAAAGATGGCGGGGGAGATAACCCTCTCTGATTCTCCGGGGAAGACCCTGAAGAAATGGCGAATGAGTTTTGACATATCTCAGGGACACCTGTCCGAGTTTCTCGGTGTCTCGCCTTCAGTCATCAGTGACTATGAAAGCGGGAGGAGGAAAAGCCCGGGTACTGCGATTATCGGACGAATCGTGGATAGCATTCTTGCCATAGATGAAGGAAGAGGAGGCAGATATATTCAGAAATTTGCCTCTCTCCTCTTTGCTGAGATGGGTGAAGGTGTCATCTATGATCTTCATGATTACTCAAACCAGATTACCCTTGATACCTTCTGCAGGGTAATCGGAGGAGAGCTCCTCACAGGACCCACAGATTTGACGATCTATGGGTACACGATAATCGACAGTATCAAGGCTATAATGAACCTTTCATCAAACGAGTTCAACCGGATCTACGGGTGGAGCACCGAACGTGCGCTTATCTTCACTGGAGTTTCCAACGGAAAGTCACCGATGGTGGCGATCCGGGTTACCCCCTTTAAACCCCGGTGCGTAGTCCTCCATGGTATCTCACCAGGGGAGGTTCATCCGATTGTGCCAAAAATGGCAGAAAAGGATCATATCACCCTGATGTGTACCGAGAAGGATATTGAAGAGATCGTGGAGAATCTGAGGGACGAAAAATGGTAGGAATCATCTCATACGGAGCGTACATTCCACGTTACCGTATCAAGGTAGAAGAGATCGCACGGGTCTGGGGTGCGAATGGTGCCGAGATCTCTAAGGGACTCGGCGTATTTGAGAAGAGTCTTCCCGACATGGACGAAGACACCATCACCATCTCAGTTGAGGCCACCCGTGCAGCAATGGCCCGGCGTGAGATCAACCCGGTTGATATCGAAGCTGTATACGTTGGATCCGAATCGCACCCGTATGCGGTCAAGCCCACTGCAGTGACAGTTGGAGAAGCTATCGGGGCAACACCTGTGATGACTGCAGCAGATTACGAATTTGCCTGTAAAGCAGGAACTGCAGCAATTCAGACCTCTATGGGTCTTGTAAAATCCGGAATGGTGAAACTTTCTGTTGCTGTCGGTGCAGATATTGCTCAGGGAGAACCCGGAGATGCACTTGAATATACGGCAGCAGCCGGAGGAGCAGCATTTGTTATCGGAAACGATGATCCGATTGTTGATATAAATCACACATGTTCATTCTCAACCGATACACCTGATTTCTGGAGACGTGAAAATAAACCATACCCACGACACGGGGGAAGGTTTACCGGCGAGCCAGCATACTTCAAGCATGTAATCGGGGCATCAAAAATGATGCTCGAAAAGATGGGAACCAAACCATCAGATTATGACTTTGCAGTCTTCCATCAGCCAAATGGGAAGTTTCCAGTTCAGGCAGCAGGTATGCTCGGATTTTCAATGGACCAGATAAAACCGGGACTTGCAGTAACCTACCTTGGAAATACATATTCAGGAGCATCAATGGTCGGGCTCTCTGCAGTCCTTGATGTTGCAAAACCAGGAGATCGGATCTTTATGACCAGTTATGGATCAGGATCAGGTAGCGATTCTTTTGACATGACCGTGACTGATGTCATCACCTCTGATCTCTTCCATCGTGAAGCAGCCCCATCTGTTGCAGCCCTTCTGGCTGACAAAAAGCTCGTTGACTATGCAGTTTATGCCAAACACAAAGGCAAAGTGGTGATGATGGAATGAGAGAAGTCGCAGTTATCGGAGTCGGTTGCACAAAGTTCGGTGAGAAGTGGGAGAGTTCATTCAGGAATCTCTTTGTTGACGCTGGTGCCCTGGCACTTGAGGATGCAAATCTCTCAGGTGAACACATCGATGAGATCTTTGTCGGCAACATGAGTGCAGGCAGATTTGTTGAACAGGAACACATTGGAGCACTCATTGCAGATTATGCAGGCCTTGCAACTGAAAACATACCAGCGACACGTGTGGAAGCTGCATGTGCATCAGGCGGACTTGCATTCAGACAGGCATACACTGCAGTTGCTTCAGGAATGTCAGACATCGTTGTAGCAGCAGGAGTCGAGAAGATGACTGATGTGGACACAGAAGTCACTACAGACGTTCTCGCCGCAGCTGCAGACAGAGAATGGGAAGGAATTGCAGGAATTACATTCCCAGGTCTCTATGCAATGATCGCCACCCAGTACATGCACAGGTATGGACTAACCCGTGAACAGTTAGCCCAGGTGGCAGTAAAGAACCATGAAAACGGGGCATTGAATCCAAATGCACAGTTCCAGAAGCCAATCACGCTTGACACTGTTTTAAAGTCTACCCTGGTTGCAGATCCGCTCAGGCTCTTTGACTGTTCACCGGTAACAGACGGTGCTTCTGCAGTTATTCTTGCACCACTGGAAAAAGCCCGCCAGTTCACTGACACACCAATCAAGGTTCTCGGTTGCGGACAGGCCTCAAGTTCAATCGCACTTCATGACCGGAAAGATATCTGCACCCTCGATGCTACAGTCGCCGCGGGAAACAGAGCATTCCAGACGGCAAAATTAGAGCGAAAGGATATCGGGTTTGTTGAGGTGCATGACTGCTTTACCATTGCAGAGATCTGTGCCATTGAGGATCTCGGTTTCTGCAAGAAAGGAGAGGCAGGAAAACTAACTGAAGAAGGATACACAGCTCTTGGAGGAAAACTTCCAATCAACCCAAGTGGAGGGCTCAAGGCATGTGGACACCCGGTCGGAGCAACCGGAATCAAGCAGGTCTACGAGGTTGTGAAACAACTTCGTGGAGATGCCGGAAAACGACAACTTGATGCAGATATCGGTATGACTCACAATGTGGGAGGAACCGGGGCAACTGTTGTCTGTCATATCTTTGGGAGGGCATAATATGAGTGTAGCACGTTTCTGGAGAAAGCAACAGAACCGGTACAATCTTATCGGTACACACTGCGAAACCTGTGGCAGATATTTCTATCCTCCACGTCCATTCTGTCCTGACTGTCGTCGCGAAGGAAAAATCGTTGACCACAAATTCAAGGGAACAGGGACCGTTGTCACATATACCATCATCAGAAGTGCAGGTGACCAGTTCAAATTCCTGACTCCATATCCACTAGCCATCATCGAACTTGATGAAGGAACCAAATTAACCTCTCATGTGATATGTGATATTGATAAGATCCATATCGGGATGAGGGTCAAGTCTGTCTTCCGCAAACTTGCTGAAGAAGGATCAAGCGGTGCGATCTTTTACGGCACAAAATTTGTACCGGCCTGAAGAACCATATTTTATCTTTTTTTCCAGAATTTTTGATCTGGAGTTCGTGAAATGTCGAACTGATCATCGTTAATTATATACATATAGAAGATCTACTACTATTCATCACACCGTCATCCAAGTCAGGGTGACAGGAGAGGGACTTCATCAGTATTCCAAATCTGTGTATTACAGAGAGTAATCCTACAATCCTCCTTAATTTCAGCGGGGGTAAAACCCCGTTTCAACACACTGAGATGCGATCTGTTTTCTCCCCTACCCAAAGAAAATCAGATCTAATTTGATACATCAGGATTCTGAATGTACAAAAATACTGTCGAAAGTATCATATTCAACACAGGGGATATGAGATATTATGAGTAACCGGACAACCAACGTCGATCCGTTTGAAATAATCCAGACGGTTGATGAACCTCTTTTTGTACTCAATGAATCATATGAAATTGTCTTTGGAAACCGTGCTTTTGATACAACATTCGGAGTTGGAAGAGCAGATATCGAAGGAAAATCTATCTATTCAATAGGTGGAGGCATGTTTGATCTCCCTATAATGAAGGAGAAACTCGAACAGGTTTTCAGAGAGAGGAAAACAATTGAGAGTTTTGAACTGGATCATGTTTTTCCAAAGGTAGGTCGCCGTACGTTTACCATCAACGCCAGTCTGATGAGACGCTATGGGAATGCAAACAGCGAACAGATGGTTGTCAGGTTTATCGATATCACAGAAAAACTTTCAGCTGAACGTGCAATAAGACAGAAGACTCAGGAAATTCTCGAATTATCAACCCCAATATCAAAAATATGGGACGAAATCCTGATTCTTCCCCTTATTGGTACCCTTGATACTATTCGCGCAGATAAGATGATTGCCCAACTTCTGGATGCAATCAGGAGAGAATCTGCCAGATATATCATCATGGATGGAACTGCTGTTCAGAGCATGGACGAGACTGGTGCAAGAAATATTATTAAAGCCACCGTTGCTATCAAACTCCTTGGTGCCCATGTTATCATGACCGGTATCAAGCCTGAAGTCGCTATGACGATGGTTCAGCTTGGTATTGAACTCCGTGATATTGAGACGCGGGCAACACTTCAGGAAGGAGTCCAGTATGCTCTTGAATCACGTGGATATCTTATCATGCATAAGGGATCAATCAGGGAAGAACAGCAGATCTCGAACTCACGTGATTCAGACCGTCAACCAAAGTCAACACTTCGGCTCATTAGTCCATACCGGGAACCATAATACAGAATACCGGTTACTCATTCATATCCTTCACTTGTCTTCCCCTTTTCTTCTGATTGTACGAAAGGTTCATTCATCCAGACCCGGACTATGAAGTTATGGACGGGGATAATAGACCAGATATCGGACAGGACTCATTGGCTCTGCATGCTGCTCATTCTGGAAAACTAGAGATTAGATCAAAGGTTCCACTTTCGAGTCGGGATGATTTGAGCAGGGCATACACTCCTGGAGTTGCCGAGGTCTGCCGGAGGATAGCAGACGATCCTGATACAGTCTGGAAATATACCCTAAAGTCAAACACCATCGCAATAGTTTCAGATGGAACAGCGGTTCTTGGTCTTGGTAATATCGGTCCTTTTGCTGGAATCCCGGTCATGGAAGGAAAGGCAATTCTTTTCAAGGAGTTTGCAGGTGTTGATGCATTTCCTATCTGCCTTGATGCAAAAAGTGAAGACATAGTTCGGATCATCAGGAGTCTGGCTCCCGTATTTGGAGGGATTAACCTTGAGGATATCGCTGCACCAGCCTGTTTCGAGATAGAAGAGGAACTCCAGGATCTTGGAATTCCGGTGATGCATGATGATCAACATGGGGCAGCAGTAGCGGTTCTGGCAGCAATAATAAATGCCTGCAAGGTTACGGAAAAGCGTTTTGAGGATTTGCGAGTGGTTGTCTGCGGAGCGGGGGCTGCAGGCTATGCGGTATGCCGCCTCCTCAAGTGCATCGGATATGACACTCAATCGTGTACACCAGTCAGGGAACTTATCGCCTGTGACACTTCAGGTATTATTTACCGGGGCCGGCCCGGCCTCTATAAAAACAAATATAAGTTCATTCTTGGTGACGAAACGAATTCAATGCACAGAATCGGAACACTTGCAGATGCAATGAAAGGTGCAGATGTTTTTGTTGGTGTCTCGGTTGCAAATCTGGTTACTGAAGAGATGATACGAGCCATGGGATCTGATCCGATTGTTCTCTCTCTTGCTAATCCGGTTCCTGAGATCATGCCTGATAAGGCTAGAGCAGCAGGAGCAGCAATTGTTGGGACAGGCAGGAGTGATTATCCAAATCAGGTTAATAATGTTCTTGCATTTCCGGGAATATTCAGGGGTGCACTTGATGCACGTGCTACCCGGATAACCGATGAGATGAAGATCGCAGCTGCTCATGCCATAGCAGAATGTGTCCGTAACCCAACCTCTGAAAAGATCCTGCCAGATCCATTAGACCGGGGAGTTGTCACTGCTGTTGCTCTGGCTGTGAAACAGGCTGCAATTTCCGGTGGTGTTGCAAGAGATATGTGAATATCAAACCGTGTTACCTGGATTGCGGATATTTCCGGCAGGGATATTTCCGTGAACAACATATCCCAGTTCTCCAACAGGCCGGTAATAACTGGAAATTCACCATTTCAGTACCAGGGAAAATAACAGGCAGTATAATATCGTTCAAGGATACAGAAATTTAGTTAATATCGGGCAGGTTTCGTCTTTCAGGGTGGGAAAATGAAAAAAATCAGACATCAACAGAAAATTGCCGGTGAAAATATATGTGGAGTCCTCATCGGGCTAATCTGCATCGGAATTGCGTGTATACCGGTTTGTGCTGACATAAGTGGATCAGGGGGAAATGAAACCAACATACAACTCACCTTGCAGAAATGTCTCGGGGGGTCATTATCTGACCAGGGATATGAGGTAATATCAGCAACTGACGGAGGTTACCTGGCTGCAGGATATGCCCGGTCAAAAGATGGGGATGTTTCAGGGAACCATGGTTCCTCGGATGTATGGGTTACCAAAATGGATCCCTCTGGAACTGTACAATGGCAGAAATGTTTTGGTGGATCAAGTTCTGATTACGCATATTCAGCAACTCAAACGGTTGATGGGGGATACCTGACAGGGGGACTTACTTCCTCGATTGATGGGGATGTTTCAGGAAAACACGGAGGTTTTGACCTCTGGGTTGTAAAAATGGATCCCTCCGGAACTCTACAGTGGCAGAAATGTCTTGGTGGATCGTCAACTGATTGGGCAGAGTCGATAATTCAGACCGATGATGGAGGATACCTGGCAGGAGGAGGTACATATTCGAATGATGGAGATGTTTCCGGTTATCATGGAAGTTCTGACGCCTGGATCGTGAAGCTCGACACTTCCGGAGATCTGCAGTGGCAAAAATGTCTGGGAGGATCAGCCGGGGATGTGGTTAATTCGGTTATTCAAACCGATGACGGAGGATACCTGGCGGGGGGATCCACATATTCGAACAATGGGAATGTTTCAGGAAACCATGGACAATCTGACTACTGGATAGTGAAACTGGATGCTGATGGAAACCAGGAATGGCAGAAGTGTCTTGGTGGATCAGATAATGATTTAGCTGAATCAATAATTCAGACAACAGACGGAGGATATCTTATTGGAGGAATGTCCTCCTCCAATGATGATGATGTTTCAGGAAACCACGGATCTAATGACTACTGGGTCGTGAAATTGGATTTTTCGGGCTCTCTCCAATGGCAGAAGTGTCTTGGAGGATCATCAGGTGATTGGGCTAATTCAGTTATTCAAACTGTTGACGGGGGATACCTGGTTGGAGGAGTTACGTTCTCAGAGGATGGAGATGTTTCTGGAAATCACGGAAATGGTGACTACTGGATAGTAAAACTTGATGAAGAAGGGAACCTCCAGTGGCAGAATTGTTTTGGAGGGACCAAGTATGATTATTTAGTATCCCTCACTCAGGAGACAGACAGACAGTATCTTGCTATAGGGTATACCGACTCAAATGATGGCGATATCACCGGATACCATGGGAATGATGACTACTGGATTGCCCGGCTTACTGTTCAGCATCAGGTCAACGCCACATCAGATCCCTGGACGATTCTCTATCCTTTCGGAAATAAATCCTATCTCGAGGGGACTAATGCCACATACTTCACCCAGGGAAAACCTGGTGCAACTCTCGAAAATGTCACGGTCGATTCTAATCAGATAGGCCCGGTGAGCAACTGGACCTTTGCTACGATCATAGCGAACCACACAATTTCGACATCAGGAATTCCGACTCCCGGACAGGTACATGCCTTTTTTTCAATGAACACGACATGGGGGCCAGCTCCACTCACGATAGCGTTTACCAACGAATCACTCGGAAGTCCAAACTCGTATTACTGGAATTTTGGGGATGGAACCACTTCAACAGTCCGAGATCCGGTCCACACGTATACCATTCCGGGAGTGTATTCAGTCTCACTCAAAGCATTAAATGACAACACCGGCGGAATAACAACGTTCAACAATGCAGTGACCGTTACTGCGGGATCTATTCCCTCACCTACCCCTACCCCGGTTCCAGGTGATCTCAACGCCGCATTCTCGGCTGACCGTACTTCTGGTAATACACCCCTTCAGGTTACCTTCACAGATCAGTCTACCGGAAATCCTGTATCTTGGAGATGGGATCTGGGAGATGGCAATACATCACTGACACAGAATGTGACTCATATTTACTATGAAAAAGGAACCTACTCGGTCACCCTTTTGACAAAGAACAGCCTCTCATCCGGGAGGATGGAAAAGAATGGGTATATTTCCGTTACATGATGATACTGGAAAAAACATGGAGAGTAAAGACGAAGTGTAAAGATGGAACGAAGATCATCATTGTGACTGTTTGAAGCCTGGGTGTCTGTGAACCTGAAAGGATAACTCCCGGGCTCAATTTTTTGGATTACTTTCATGCATCGCCCTCCTCATGGAGTACAGTCTGATGGTCAGGATTCAGCCAAATCAAATGCCAGGAACCCTGCTACTAGAAAGATAATTACTATGTTAGAAAAAGGCAGACCGAAACGAATAATGGATCATATGTTTACTGCACATACCACATGCACCACCAAACCATACATTCACAAGACCGGATCTATCACCACTATCATTGATCATGGCATACATTTCCTCATATATCATAACTGAACACTCACATTCTCGTTATGTATCTACTGGACCTGGTGAACCCTGAATATGTCAACCGCATTACTCACTGATCTCTACGAACTGACAATGGCACAGAGTTACCTTCAGCATGGCAAAACAGGCCGGGCTGTGTTTTCCATCTCGGTCAGATCAATGCCTGAAGAAAGAAATTTCCTTGTCTCTTCTGGACTTGAGAGTCTGGTTCGGTGCCTGACAACGTTTACATTTTCATCTGATGACATCGCATACCTGCGATCACTGGAGAGATTCACTGATGATTTTCTCTCCTGGCTCTCAACGTTTAGATTTTCAGGAGATGTTATTGCAGTTCCGGAAGGGAGAATTGTTTTTGAAAGCGAGCCACTTGTAAGAATAGAAGGACCATTGCCGGAGATACAGGTTTTTGAGACAATCGCTCTCAACCTGATTCACCACCAGACAGTCATCGCTTCAAAAGCTGCCCGTATGATGACAGTCAGTAGAGGACACGGTCTTGTAGATTTTGGTCTTCGAAGGGCACATGGACCTGAGGGCGGAACCTATGCTGCCCGGGCAACGTACATTGTAGGGTTTCTGGGAACATCAAATCTTGAAGCCGGAAACCTGTATGGAATCCCGGTCTCCGGAACAATGGCACACTCATATGTCCTTGTTTTCTCATCTGAAGAAGAAGCATTCAGATCATACATCAAAACGTTCCCAGATGACCCCGTTCTCCTCATAGACACCTATGACACGATGACCGGAGTTGCAACTGCAGCAAAACTAGCTCTGGAAGGACTCCCGGTTTCTGCTGTCAGGGTTGACAGTGGCGATATTGCCAGCATCATTCCACAGGTAAGAAAGTACCTTGATGATCATAACCTCAAAAACATCCGAATAATCGCTACCGGTGGGGTTGATGAACATGATATCGAACGGTGGCTACAGGCAGGAGTTCCAATCGACTCATTCGGTGTTGGAACCAAACTGCTGACATCATCTGATGTTCCCTTCCTTGACATGACATACAAACTGGTAGAGTATGAAGGAGTACCAAAATCGAAAACCAGTCCTGGAAAAGTAACCATACCTGGCAGACGAGAGATTTACCGGCATTACAATGAGGAAGGTGTGATGGATCACGACGAGATTGTTACAGAGGGTGCAGGAATACCTGGTGAAAAACTGCTGAAGACGATCATCAGAAACGGGAAACAAACAGGGGTTGACATCTCACTTGAAGGAAGCAGAGAGCGGTTCAAAGAAGATTTCGCCAGGCTTCCGGCAGGGATGAAGGGACTTAGTAAAAACCGGTACCCGGTGATCATCAGATAATAAAGAAGAAACCTTCTCTATCAGGTGCTACAACGGGTAGTTAATGAGTCAGTCTGCATATGTTCACGGATACTCAGATCGTGAAGCAGAACGCCTGTCTGATCAGGCAAATACCCTTACAGAGATCCTCCATCATGATACCAGGTTTCCACCCGGGAGTCTCGTTCTTGAAGCCGGATGCGGTACCGGTGCCCAGACTGTAATTATCACCTCACAAAATCCGGATTGCAGGTTTAGATCAATAGATATCTCCCAGACATCACTTGACTGTGCTGAGCAACGACTCAGAACGGAAGCAGGTTCCTGTATCAGCCAGGTCTCATTTAAACAGGCAGATATCAGGAATCTCCCGTACGATGACGAGACATTTGATCATATCTTTTTGTGTTTCGTTCTCGAACACCTTCCTGAACCCGTGAATGTCCTCAGGGAACTGAAACGTGTTCTAAAATTTGGGGGATCAATCATGGCAATTGAGGGAGATCATGGATCTGTTTATTTTTATCCTCCAAGTCAGGCCGCCATTGATGCAGTTCATACCCAGATAGAACTGCAGCACCGTTCAGGCGGAGATGCGTGCATCGGGAGGAGACTTTACCCACTCCTGACAGAGACCGGTTTTTCAGATGTACGGGTCTCTCCACGGATGGTATATGTTGACGCCAGCAAACCTGAACTCATAGACGGGTTTACCAGAAAAACTTTTACTGCAATGATTGAAGGAGTCCAGCATAATGCAGTCGCTGCAGGATTGATCTCAAATGAGCGGTTTGAGGAGGGAATACAGGGATTATACCGGACATGCGAGCAGGATGGTGTTTTTTGTTACACCTTCTTCAAGGCAGGCGGAGTGAAATCAAGATAATTCCTATTTCACACCGGTTTAAAAATTCCTGACACAACAAACCAGATTCCAAATATCATAAGAACTGCACCACATGCATAGAGGATATATTTATACTCACGATCTCCCAGCAGCACTCTGCTTTTATGAATGCTTACTGAAACCAGCGTGAACCAACTGAGATCTGATAACCAGTGTCCCAGGATGAAAGCAATAAGCCCTGCAAGACCACTAGCCAGAGAACTGATCAGAAGGGCACTACCTACTGAAAACCACCAGATCCAGAAGTACGGATTTGAGATGCTGGTAATCAGTCCGGCAACAACTGGAGAGCCTGATCCTGATGCCCGGGAGACCAGGGAAAGAGTGGCACCCCTGGCCGACTGAATAGTCAGAACTCCAAAAACAAACAGGGCAGTACCCCCCACAACTGCAATCAGGAGTGATGAACCAGTTGGAAGAAAGGGAATCCCTGCTGCAATCAGAATCACGACAAGAAGTTCTGCGAAGATATGACCACAGGTTACCTTAGGACCGCTCTTCCATCCCTCACTGATGGCCGACTGAATTGTTGCAATCAGAGTAGGCCCGGGTGCAAGAGCTCCGGTGAGACCGATTACAAACCCGAGGACGCCCAGTTCAACAAGAGACATGTGAGGTTGAATTGTTGATCACGGACAGATAGATACTAACCGATCCACTGGCAGTTTGCTTCTATGGTGACCAGGAACGAAGATATATAAATATAATCCAATGTGCTCAACGAAATGCGCGGCCAGACCATTGAAGCAGATCAAAAACCTGAATTTAAGAGTTTTTTCCAGCCGCGATCAGGGAATGAGATCACAGGAAGCCTGTTAAAACTCATATGGCACCGCATCTTGTAAAGGTAAAACCACTTAGCTTCATAGGTAAGAAGGTCCAACCAAGTGCTATGGATCGGATCACTAAGTTCCTTATCCTCCTGGTTGCAGCACTGGTGCTCGCACCCGGATGTTTTGCAGCAGAGAACGCCACTGCATCAGATGCAGCAGGCAACACCACCGAACTCGTTAAGGAAGTTGTAAACGCAACCCTTGATGCAAACAACACCACCGTTGACGCTTCAATGAACCTGACCAATGTCAGCCCACTTGCAGCAACCGCTGGTGCAAACACTTCAGCTGCTAACGCAACCACAATTTAAATTTCAAGTTGTTACAGCAGGTAGTCAGGATCTTGTATTCACAGGATCCGGTCTACAAATATTTTGTATAACTTACTTCTCAATATTCTTCATTGCAGCGACTGCTTCTTTTGCCGTAGGGTACACAGGAAAGATTCGAAGGAGTCCGGATACCTGTAAAACCTCGTGTACTACATCATTCAGACCACAAACACTTATGCGGCCGTTATCAGGTTTTACTGCTTTAGCAGCTTTCAACAGGGCACGAAGTCCAGAACTTGCAATATAAGGCGAATCGGTCATATCAATAACGATGAGCCGCATCCCCTGTCCAATACCCTCTGTGAGTGCAGCGTCCAGATCGACAGCGTGACCGGTATCTATCTTTCCGAATGGTCTGAAAACCCATACATTTCCATCATACCAGATATCTATGGGCATACAATCACCCATCTCGTCACGAATCAGGTAAGAGACAAGATCCCCTTTTGAACGATCATTATCGGACATAATATTACACCGGATTGAGAGTTGATTTTGTGGCAGGCCAAACTTCCCACATGATATTTCCCGTGATTCTTATTCTGTATACCGAAGACAAAAATGCTTGAAAGGAGTTGAGACCGGTCATCCAACCAGGTTTATGAGTGACTCATAAAAAAAGATTTTTTTATCCATACACAAACCAGGCACAATCAGGCAACCCCGGTTATAGAACTGAGTTTTCCCCTGAACTGGCTCATATAGAGATTGTAATAGAATCCCTGTGCACCCATCAGATCATCATGAGTCCCACGTTCTACAATCTCACCTTGGTTTATCACGAGAATACAATCTGATTTGCGGATTGTCGAGAGCCTGTGAGCAATGATGAATGATGTTTTTCCCTGCTGCAGACTGAGAAGCCCGGACTGAATCAGTTTTTCTGTGCGGGTATCCACGTTGCTGGTAGCCTCGTCCAGGATCAGTAGACGTGGCTGTGATACCATGGCCCTGGCAATGGTAAGCATCTGTCTCTGACCCTGTGAAAGGTTTGAGCCTCCGTCGTTGAGGAACGTATCAAAACCTTCTGGCTGGGCCATAATGAATTCGTACGCTCCGGCCTGTTTCGCAGCCGCGATACATTCTTCATCTGTTGCATCGCCACGGGCATACCGCAGGTTTTCAAGGATTGTCCCTGAGAAGAGGAATGGCTCCTGCAGAACCTGGGCGATCTGGATCCTGAGGCTGTCCTGCCCAACCTCATCGATCCTGACTCCGTCAATGGTGATCGATCCTGACTGGATATCATAATACCGGGTCAGAATATTGATGATTGTGCTCTTTCCTGCTCCCGTCGGACCGCATAACCCAAATACCTGACCGGGAAGGGCACGGAATGTATTATTTTTCAAAACAGTCCGTCCGGGAATGTATGCGAAATCAACAGCGTCAAATTTAACATCTCCATCAACCGGGGGCATTGGTTTAGCAACAGGCAGATCTGCAACAACAGGCTGCTCATCAAGGATCCGAAATACCCGGGCTGCTCCAGCAGCTGCACTGATGATCTGGGAATATACAGAGAAGATCTGTGATAATGGCGAGGAGATACTTGATGAAAGTCCGAGGAATGCAACCAGTTCACCAAGCTGGATATGCCCTTCCATCACCATCGCACCTCCAATGATTAAAAGAAGGATCATCTGCAGGTTTGACATGATCGTTGCAGCCGGCATGGATGTGAGTGCTACAAACTGTGCTCTTCCCCCTGTCCGGGCAACTATTCCAGAAAGTTTTGAAAAGCCTACAGTGGTGCCATTCTGTTGATTGTATGCGATGGTAACCTTTTGTCCCGCAAGCCTCTCTTCTGCATACCCATTTAGTTCTCCAAGAAGTTCCTGCATCCGCTCAAAAGCCGGACCAGAAATCCTGGCAATGGTAGATGAAATTGCGAGCATGCCGAGTACTGCCAGGTACACAAGAAGTGTCAAAACCGGGTTTATCCAGAGCATCACAATGGTAAGGACTATGATAGTGGTTACAGACTGGAGAACCTGCTGAATTCCATTGGAAAAGAACTGATCAATAACATCGGTATCATTGGAGACCCTGCTCATCAGTTCGCCGATCGGCTGGCGATCAAAGAAACTGAGAGAGAGCGCCTGCATGTGATTAAAGAGATCGGTTCTGAGTGTGTAGAGAGCCTGTTGCGATATCTTTGAGAGGAGACGCTGGGCCAGATGTCCGCAGATCCATAATGCAACTCCGTCAATAATGAAATAGATAAGAACCTGTTTCAGATCCTGGAGAGAACCATGACCTGCGATGATATTAGTTGCATATCCCATAAGGGCAGGGAGGATCCCCATGGTGACAGAAAACCCAATCATGAAAATGATAGCAAGAGCAAGTCTGAACCGGTACCTGGTCAGGTAAAAGAGCAGCCTTTTTAGGGTCTGATTTAATGATTCAGACTGGTCGTTCTGATCTCCTCCTGGTACTGGTTTTACAGCCGGTGTCATGAGGCATTACCTCCTGACTGAAGACCACTCCCAAGTTGGGATTCATAGATCTCCTGGTAGAGAGGACTTGATGCAAGAAGTTCTGTATGAGTCCCGGTTGCTTCAATTACTCCCTGGCTTAACAGGACAATCCGATCAGCGGTGATGACCGAACTGATACGCTGGGCTACGATGAACTTGGTTGTTCCTTCCATCATATCAGTAATAGCGTCCTGGATCCTGGCCTCGGTAGCAACATCACATGCACTGGTACTGTCATCAAGAATGAGGATCTTTGGTTTCTGTGCAAGTGCCCGGGCGATCGAGAGCCTCTGTTTCTGACCTCCCGAAAAGTTAGAGCCACGTCGGGCCACCCTTCCATCATACTGTTCAGGGATGTTTTGCACAAACCCATCCACATCTGCTGAACGGGCTGCTTCCATCATGGCATCATCAGTCATGGATGGTTTCCCAAACCGTATATTCTCATTAATGGTACCTGAAAAAAGAACCGATTCCTGAAGACAGACACTGACCATGTTTCGAAGTGTTTCCAGGGAGATTGAACGGACATCGACACCATCGATGGTAACACGGCCACCGGTGACATCATAAAACCTGGGAATGAGTGAAACGAGTGATGATTTTCCACAACCAGTCGCACCTAAAAACCCTATTGTCTCACCTGGCTGTGCAACCAGGTTTATCCCGGTAAGGACTTCTCCGTCAGGGACACCTTCGGCATTCCGATATCCAAATGAAACATTCTCAAATTCCACGCGACCTTTTACCTGATCAACATTGATTGTAACGGGATCCTTGGGTTCCTGTACTTCAGGTACCGCATCAAGAACTTCGAAGATTCTCTTCAGTGATGCATTTGCCTGAGTGATGAAGGGCAACACAATCGCGATGATCAGAAGAGGCATCATGAGAATGAGTATGTACTGAGCTGCAGAGGTCACATCACCGATCATAAGACCGGTCCCCGCAAGAACCTGTTCACCTCCGAAATAGTACACAGCACCAAACCCAAGGAGAGCGATCGCAAACACGGTCGGCATGAGATAGGACATGATCATCTGCGGCCTCATGGCTGCACGCTTTAAATTATCAGCTGCCTGCCCAAACTTGTTGATCTCATACTCCTGTCTGACAAATGCCTTAACCACCCTGATGCCAGTCAGGGTCTCACGAAGGGCTTTGTTTACACCATCGATTTCTGACTGCTTCCTGGTGAATGCAGGCTCAACAATGACAAAATACAAAACCAGTATAATCGTGAGAAGGACCAAAAGTACAACCATTATCCAGACCAGGGCAGGAGCCATGGCTGCCATGATGATAATGGTTCCTATCAGCAGCAGCGGGGCCTGCATGAGGTTCATCACAGACTGCTGTATTGCGATCTTGACATTCTGAACATCTGTTGTCAGCCGCACCAGCAGATCACTTGATCTGAACTTGTCGATGTTCCCAAACGAAAGAGTCTGAATCTTTTCGAATTCACGGGTGCGTAATGAGTGGGATGAGTATTCTGATGCCCAGACTGCAATACCTGCATTTGCAATCTGACATGCTCCGGCAATTACTGCAGCTAGGAGCATAAGAACTCCTACATCAAGGGAGTATGAAAAATCTCCTGCCATAATTCCGTTGTTTATCAGATCTGCAGATAAGGCAGGAATGGCAAGAGTGCCCCCGGCAACAGCGATATTGAGCAGAATTGAGAAGAGAAACCACCGTTCATACCCATGAAACACTTGGTAAAGGCGTTTGAAATTTGATATTGTCATAAGACCAGCTCTCGTGAGATCATCAGATACCATCCTCCGGCATCAACCTATATAAAATAAACCGAGCCTGTCAATGTTCGAAATTCATATCCTAGGGCCTGAATAGCAGAGGTGATATGAACCCATAATAAGAATGAATGTCCATAACTCACTTCTTCTGAACTTTTTCTTCTTTCATTACATACTTCGCAATTATAAAGACCACAAATGCAATGACAATGAAGTTGATACATTCTGCCGCAAACGGACCAATACCAAGGTGAACAGGTCCGAGGTTGAAGGTTGCTTCCTTCCAGTCACCGGAAGGAACTAAGACACCCACAAAGGGCATGATGATATTGTCTACCAGGGACTTGACAAGACTCGTTGCAGCAACACCCATGATGAATGCAACAGCAAGTGCAACAACCTTGTATTCCTTCAAAAATTCCAGAAACTCACTTATTAACCCGGCCATATATTCCCGGCAGGTGGTTTGAGTTCAATAATCTTGAACTTTTCGCCACCCTGACGGGTATGGGCAGGGCTGCTGCTGGGTTGCACAATGAAAGGTACCATACCCTTCGATCATGGCACGGGCATTGATCCCAATAATCTCACGATCAGGAAACACCTGACGAATGATGTTGCATGCAACTTCATCTCCCGGATCACCAAACACCGGAACAATCACCACTGAATTGCCAATATAAAAATTCGTATAACTTGCCGGATACCTGCCTTCCTCTCCTGACACCATCTGTGGCATCGGGAGGGGTATCACGGTAAGTGGATTTCCATCCTGATCTGTCTCATTGCAGAGTATCTGATAATTTTCCTGTAGTGCTGCATAGTTCTCATCATCAGGATCCTCTTCTACAGCACAGAGGACGGTGCACGGATCAACAAACCGGGCGATATCATCGATGTGCCCGTCAGTATCGTCACCAGCCACACCATCACCCAGCCAGATCACCTTGACTGCTCCCAGGTATTCCAGCAGATACTGCTCTATCTCTTCCTGGGAAAGTGAGGGATTCCGGTTTGGATTCAAGAGACAGGAATGTGTGGTCAGAACAGTTCCTCTTCCGTTCACATCGATGGAACCTCCCTCTAGCACAATCCCGGGGCTAAAAACCGGAAGATGCAGAATATCGTTCATGAACCCTGGAACCGCTCCGTCTACAAGAAGTTCATCGTATTTGTCTCCCCAGGCATTGAAGATCCATCTGACCATTGCCACCTGTAACTCTCCGCGGTTTACAAGAAATGTCGGGCCGTAGTCCCGTATCCACACATCAGAGTAAGAGGCAGGAAACAGCGTTATCCTGTTCATGTCAACGCCGGCATCGAACAGGAGATGTTCTATCCGCTGTTTTGCATCTCCTTCAGGC
Organism: Methanospirillum lacunae; assembly: GCF_003173355.1. Taxonomy (NCBI): domain Archaea; kingdom Methanobacteriati; phylum Methanobacteriota; class Methanomicrobia; order Methanomicrobiales; family Methanospirillaceae; genus Methanospirillum; species Methanospirillum lacunae. Next base: position 95,713 of record NZ_QGMY01000016.1, read on the forward strand.
ACAAACATGCAGATTCTTTCAGAGATATGAACTGCCCTGATAAACAGGATATAACTTTCTTCTACCGCTTCAATGAAAGGAAATGTCAGGATATTGTGCGGCCATGAGATCCATACCGCCTCATGATGTTCCCATTCGGCAGGCATGTGAAATCCCCGATTCCGTGGGGTATCTCCAAGTGCTGGAGAGATCTGTTCGGGTCCATCTCCGCGGATAGGTGTACAGAGCGAACCGTAGGTTTCAGGACGCCTGTTCCTGATAAAACCCCAGGAGTCAGAAACGATCCTGTTCATTGAGAGATCGATCGTCGTGAGCAGGATCTCTTCTTCTGAACCGGCCCGTGCAAGGATTGACCCAAACGCATCTGCAACAAACGAACCACCGAAAAATTTTACTTTGTCCTCTGTTCCCACCCTGTTTACTGCTGCGACGTGCACACTATTTGCAATAGCATGACTCCGCTGGATTGTCTCCCACGAATCCTGCCATTCTCCTTCAACCGGACAAGCATCCAGGATATCGCCAATAGCGGTGGGGTAAAAGATGATCTCTGCTCCGGCAAGAGCAACAGCACGGGCAGCTTCAGGGAACCACTGATCATAACATATCAGAACGGCAATCTTTCCAAACCTGGTATCAACCACTCTGAATTCATTCCCCTCTGCAAAATATCCTTTCTCAAAGAAAGAGGGATCCTGGGGGACATGGACTTTGTAGTACGGAGGAGAGACAGACCCATCTACATCGATGATAACCGCTGCATTTCGATACTCTTTGGTCTTTGTATACTCAAAGATCGGAACGATAATCACGACTTCATGCTGTTTTGCCAGTTCTGAGAACACCCGGGTTGACTCACCGGGAATCGTCTCTGCGAGCATTCCCGCATCTTTCCCGATATATTGCGGGAAATATTGTGTGCGGTAGAGCTCAGGAAGACAGATAATCCTGGCCCCTGAAGAGATAGCATCTGATACCTTACCGGTCATCTTCCTGAGATTCTCATCAGGATCCTGGGATGCTGATGCCTGGATAAGACCAAGCATAACAAGACGGCTCTCCATTTCTTCTTCGATCATACTACTCACGTGAGGTTATCTCTTTGCTGCAGGGATCCCGGTGGTCATGCCGGTGATGGAGGTCAGGTCTGTGCTGATGTTCATGAGATACTGCTTCATGAGAGTGGGGATGGGTATGCTCACCTGATCGGGAAAGGGGAGGAGCATTTTTTGCATGCTGATGGTCATGATGAAGATCATCATGACGGTGACGATGATTGTGCACAAGGGGAGGATGATAATGGAGATGTGAATGCTTCTCTGATACAAGCAGCCATGTTCCAAGAACCATGACAGGAAAAGCTACCAGAAAGAGCATCTGTGGAGTTTCTGCAAAGAGAAGAAATGAGAAGAAGACTCCGAAAAACGGGGAGAGTGCCAGGAATAATCCGGTCCTGGCAGTTCCTATGGACCGAAGGGCAAGCAGGAAGAATACACTTGCAAGGCCTCCAAAGCTAAAAAAGCCAACAACCATACAGACTGGAATATCCACAATTCTCGGGAGGGATTCACCGATGAAAAAAGCAATTGCCAGTGAGATTATCCCGGCCCCATACCCTTTCACGAGGATTGCAGAGAGCGGGTCACGACCTGATACCTGCCTGCTGATATTATTATCAATAGCCCAGAAAAGACAGGCGATTAGCACCCCAACCGATCCAACTGAAACACCAAACTCACCTGCAGGGTCCAGACTCAGTATGAGGCAGGAACCGGTTATGAGCCCCATGGCAATCCATATTCTTCTGCCTACTGCTTCATGAAACAGAAATGCGGCAAAGAATCCGGTAGCAACAGGTTCAAAATTTAACAGAAGAGAGCCTGTTGCCGCAGGAGTGATCATCATGGAGTACATCAGCGTCACCGGGGCAAGCACTCCACCAAAGATCGCCATTCCTGCCAGATATGGAGCATCAGACCGAGTGAGTGGTGCTTCACCGGCAGTTGAACCTCCACGGATAATTGCTCTTCCCAGGATCAGAACCAACATTCCGGTTCCGCTTCCACAATAAAAGAGAGCAGCCAGCATGACCGGTTCGGTTGTTCCGATGAAGTATTTTGTCATCGGTGCACAACTACCAAACAAAACCGCTGAAAGGATTGCGTAGATAATGGGAATTCGATCAGAAGAGATAGAACTCACAATATCTCCATCGGGATGAAACAACATCCACAATAAAAATCATTAATTATCCGGAACCTGCCTGCTTTATTGAGAGAGAGATACGTCGCCTCTGACTGTCAATCCCAATCACTTTCACCCTGACTCGCTGGCGGATGGTAACCACATCAGCCGGGTCCTGGACATACTGATCGGCAAGTTCACTGATGTGCACGAGGCCGCTTTCTGATAATCCAATGTTGACAAAAGCACCAAATTTGGTTACGTTTGTTATGACACCATCAAGCATCATACCTTCTTTAAGATCTTCAAACGTGGTGACCTGATCAGCATACACCGGAGGTTCAAATACACCCCTCGGATCCCGGCCAGGACGGATGAGCTCCTCGCAGATATCATGCAGGGTCGGAATTCCACAGGTATCAGAGACAAATGATTCCAGATCTATCTGTCTGACTAGTGATTCGTTGCCGATAAGGTCTCCGGGTTTCGCATTGATACGTGCTGCCATATCTGCCACCAGGGGATATCGCTCAGGATGAACTCCGGTGTTATCAAGGGGGTTTATTCCATCACGAATCCGGAGAAAACCTGCAGCCTGTTCAAAGGTTTTCTCTCCAATACCCTTTACGAGTTTGATCTCTTCGCGACTTGTGAAGGGGCCATTCTTTTCACGGTGCCTGACAATTTCCTGTGCAAGCCTTGGATTCAGGCCAGATACATATGATAATAGTGAGGGTGAGGCAGAATTGAGGTCAACTCCAACCTCGTTGACTACCGATTTCACGATTTCTTCAAGTCGTGCCTTGAGCATATCAGGATCGATATCATGCTGATACTGACCGACACCGATGGAACACGGTTCAATCTTGACCATTTCAGCAAGCGGGTCCAGGAGTCGCCTGCCGATAGAGACTGCTCCACGCATGGTAACATCCATATCAGGCAGTTCCATTCTGCCAAGTTCTGATGCAGAGTAGATAGAAGCTCCCTGCTCGTAGACAGAAACCACGGATATTTCTTCAGACAGGCCAAGATTTCTGATAAACTGCCATGTCTCTCTCCCTGCAGTCCCGTCACCGACTGCAATGACCTGGACCTGATGCCTGTTTACCAGATCACGAATAGTGTGTGCTGATCCGGATGGATCAGGCCTTGGGTCATGAGGAAAAATCGTTGCAGTCTCAAGGGGGAGTCCTTCTGCATTCAGGACAATAACCTTGCACCCGGTTCGAAACCCGGGATCTATTGCCAGCACTCTTTTCGAACCAAGAGGAGGAGACCGGATTAGAGCACGCAGGTTTGATGCAAAAACCCGTGCTGCTTCTTCATCTGCACGTTCCTTGAGTTCATTTCGAAGTTCACGTTCTAATGAAGGAGCCAGGAGGCGATGATACCCGTCAGTCAGAGCATCCATAACACATTCAACAGCGGGGCCGGAACCTGAAAGATATTGATCTGCTATCAGACTGATGCCGGTTTTCGGATCAGGACCTATCTTTGCAGAGAGAAGACCTTCCTCTTCACCCCTGAAGATTGCCAGAACACGATGGGACGGGATTGAACTCGCCGATTCAGATGTACCAACGTATTCTCTCCATTTTCCTGCATCACCACCGGTTCCCCGTGCTGCTGAAACATCCAGACGTGATGATTTTTTGAAAACTTCACGGACATTCTGGCGGACCAGTGGATCTTCGCTCACATCTCCGGCAATGATATCTTCAGCACCGGCGAGTGCGGCCTGTGCTGTCAGAACTTCCAGATCAGGGTTGATAAACCGTGAAGCTTCTGTGAGAGGATCGATTCGTGCATCCTGCGTAAGAAGAAGATCTGCAAGCGGCTGAAGTCCCTGTTCACGTGCCCGATCAGCCCGGGTTTTTCTCCTGGGTTTATAGGGGAGATAAAGATCTTCGAGCTCTGCAAGGGTTCCTGCCTCAAGAATATTCTGCTTAAGATCAGGAGTGAGACGTCCGAGTTCTGATATTTTTGTGAGAATAACGTCCCTGCGTTCTTCCAGCTTTCTGATCCTCTCAAGATGTGTCGCCAGTGAGAAGATCATCCCGTCGTCAAGAGAACCTGTTGCCTCTTTCCGGTATCGCGCTATGAAAGGAACAGTTGCCCCGCTGTCGAGCAGATCGATACAGGCTGCTGCCTGCCTTACCGGTATTCCAAGAGCTGCTCCGACCAGTTCATGTATCCTCCAGGTGTGATGAACTGACTGAGATATTTCGCCTACTTCCCCCATCTTCCTGCCTGATAATTCTAAACACATAGGAGTGCTATCCTGAAAACAGATCGCTAAAAAAAGAATTAAAAAAGGTACGGAATATTATTCCATCTTGTACTTCTGAACCAGGGCCTTCCAGTCAGGAGAAGCCATGAGGTGATCAAGACCTGTGTTCAGTTTCTTAAGCAGTTCAGCATCAGACTTGCGGACTGCGATACCAAACTGTTCATTTGTCTCAATTGAGCCAATCTTCTGAACAGGTTTTCCTTCGATGATATCATTTATGACCGTGCTGTCGTAAATCACCGCATCAGTTCTTCCTGCTACCAGGTCTTCTACTGCAAGGGGAGTATTGTCGTACTGTTTCAGGTTATCAGCAGACATGAGGCTCTTATTCACAAGGTTATCCTCGACCCAGATGGCTGCAGTACATCCCCTCTGGGTACCGATGGTTGCTTTTCCACTTTTTACCTGGTCCATAGTGATCGGTGATCCCTGTTTGGTAACAACCGTCTGGTTTACGGTCCAGTATGGCTTGCTGAAATCTACTTTCTCTTTCCGCTCATCAGTAATGGTCATACCAGCATAGACCATATCAATCTTGTTTGCATTCAGGGCCGGAATGATTCCATCCCATGCAATTCCCTGAAACTCAGCCTCAAATCCCTGATCTTTGGCGATCCATTTGAGTGATTCAACATCAAATCCGGTTGGCTCACCCTTTTCACTCATCATCGTAAACGGAGGATACACCGGATCAATTCCAACACGGTAGACCTGTTTTGTTCCCGGAGAGGTATTGTCAGAGGATACTTTCTTTTCCTGAACCCCGGACTGGGTTGAAGAGGTACATCCTGCTGTAAGAAGCAGGAGGATAAGACCCAGACATGCCAGAGATATCAACACACCTTTCATGATATTGAGAAGATAGGAAACCCAGACATGTAATTATTACCTGCGCAAAATACGTGGAGATAGTTTCCTCTCGAAATCTCATAACATATTTTATATATAGGACCTGCTATCACAGGTGCATCATAGATCACAATTTCTATTACAGTGCCGATCAAACAATCTTCGATGGATAGGAGAATCATTTCAATCCTGGTTATTTTTATAGTAGTTGGTGCAGTCTGTTTTTGCGGATGTACTCAAAGTACCAATACCGCTGATAAATCTGTAAAAAGTGCAGATAATGCATCTACTGACCAGAAGAAGACATATATCGTGGGCATAGATGGAGAATACCCACCGTATAGTTTTATTGACAAAAACGGAACTGCCCAGGGATTTGATGTTGAGTCAATCCAGTGGATAGGAAACAAACTTGGATTTAATGTAAAGATCCAGCCTATCGCATGGGATGGAATCATTCCTGCCCTGAATGCCAAGAAGATCGACATGGTCTACTCCGGAATGACCATCACCGATGAGCGCAAGCAGCAGGTAAACTTCAGCAAGCCGTACTATAAAGTAAATCAGTCAGTTGCTGTTCACAATGACAGTACACTCACACTTGATGACTTTAAGGCAGGGAAAGGAAAAATCGGAGCACAGCGTGGAACTACCGGAGCATTCTGGGTAGAAGAGAACCTCGTTAATAAGAGTGTTATCCAGGCTGATCAGCTTGTCACTTATGACAACTTCCCACTGGCTGCAACCGATCTCCAGAATAAACGCATTGACTTTGCAATCTATGACCGTCCACCAATGCTGGATGCCATCGCTGACAAGCCACTGCACCTGGTTGGTGAGATTGATACCGGTGAAGAGTACGGAGTTGCTATCCGAAAAGATGACACCGAACTGCTGAACACCATAAACAAAGGATTAGACCTGCTCCATGAGTCTCCGGACTGGGCAGCACTAAAGAAGAAGTACAAGATGGAATAACTCATTTCATCTCTTTTGAACACATACACTATTTTGAATCCTCTTATGTTCATATGTGACATGCAGAATCCTGCGGATATTTCACCTCTAATGATATGGATTTCTGGAGGGGAATTGTGGATCCACTGACAATTCTCATTGACTGGTTTCCCTATCTGCTTTCAGGTATATTCATCACGGTTGGTCTCGTGGCAGTTGCCCTGCTGATAGGAATCATACTGGGGCTTCCTATGGCACTCGGGCAGGTATATGGAAAACACCTCATCAGATCGGTCATTTCAATATATGTCTGGTTTTTCCGTGGTCTTCCGGTTCTGGTTCTGCTGTTTCTCTTCTATTTTGGTATTTTTCCAGGGCTGGGCCTCGATCTTCCTGCTTTTGTAGTAGGTGCTGTGGTGCTCGGCCTTCGAGGAGCTGCGTATCAGTCACAGATCTTCAGAGGTGCAATACAGTCGATAGCCGAAGGACAGATGACTGCTGCACGATCTCTGGGGATGAGCAGAGCTCAGGCAATCAGATCAATTATTCTACCACAGGCAATGCGGATTGCCCTGCCTGGCTGGTCTAATGAATATCCTGAGATCCTGACAGAGTCGTCAATATGTTATGCAATAGGTGTTGCAGAGCTCCTTACACGATCTTCACAGATTGTTTCGCAGACCTATGTCACGATGCCCATCTATCTCGCCTGTGCTGTGATGTTTATCCTGCTCAGCTATGCCGGGACCCACCTTATCCAAAGACTTGAAAAGCGGATCGCCATACCTGGTTTTGGTCCGGGGAGTTCATCATAATATGTCAGAATCAGAGTTTATTCTCAAGGTCGAAGATATACGCAAGTCCTTCGGCAGCTCGGAAGTCCTGAAGGGTGTCTCATTTAATGTTAAAAAAGGTGAGACGATCTGTTTTATCGGCCCTTCTGGTACAGGAAAGAGTACACTTCTCCGGTGTATCAATCAACTCACCATTCCGGATAGCGGGAAAGTGCTTCTGAACGGAGAAGAGGTCACTCATTCAGGCTCACAGATCAACCATTTCAGGCAGAAGATCGGGATGGTTTTTCAGAACTTCTTCCTCTTTGATCATCTCACAGCGGTCAGGAATGTTGAGATTGCACTCCTGAAAGTCAAAGGGATGAATGCAAAGGATGCAAGAGCAAAGGCAATGAAAGAACTTCAGCAGGTGGGTATGGCTGAATGGGCAGATCATTTTCCTGCTGAACTTTCAGGTGGTCAGGCACAGCGTGTTTCTATCGCTCGTGCATTAGCCATGGATCCAGATGTCATGCTTTTTGATGAACCAACGAGTGCCCTAGATCCTGAACTGACCCGTGAGGTTCTTGAGGTCATGAAAAAACTTGCACTTGATGGTATGACTATGCTGGTTGTTACCCATGAGATGGGATTTGCCTGCTCTGTTGCAAACCAGATCCTGTTCATGGAGCATGGAGTCATTAAAGAGCAGGGAAGTCCGCAGGTCCTTTTGAATGATCCAAAGTTTGAACGGTGTAAGGCATTCATCGGGCAGTTTCGGGAGTTTTCACAGTAGGGATCATGGATTCGATTACCTTCCTTGTTGACATTATTGCTCCTGCCTTCTGGAACGGATTACTTGTAACTCTCTCCCTCATAGCAGTAACAGCACCAATCGGGTTTGCTCTTGGCATCATCATAGCATGTGGCCGGGTGTATGGAGGAAAAGTTGTATCAAAAATCTTTCAGGGGTATACCATCTTTTTCAAGGGTTGCCCGCTCCTCTTATTGTTGTTTATTCTGTATTTCGGACTACCACCGTATGGAATTACCCTGAGTCCATTTGTGGCATCAGTCATCGGGTTTATTCTCTGCAACAGTGCTTACAATTCTGAATATGTCAGAGGGGCAATCCTTTCTGTGAAAGAAGGGCAGATTACTGCTGCAAAGGCACTTGGGATGACGCGAAACCAGGCAATCCGGTTTGTTGTTCTCCCCCAGGCTCTTCGGAGAGCAATCCCGGGAATATCAAATGAGTTTATTTACCTGATCAAGTATTCATCGCTGGCATACATGATCACCGTCATTGAACTGACCGGTGCCGGGAAACTTATTGCAACAAAATATTTTGCATACAATGAGACGTTTTTTGCCCTGGCAATCGTGTATCTGGCACTCGTGACCATAACGACATTTGGTGCTAATGCCATAGAAAGGAAGTTTTCAATTCCCGGGTAAAATTTTTTTTTTGTGAGACTGGAGTCATATCAGTATCTTATTATCGCTCGTTTTTTTTTCGTTGACATGTTTCATTTAGGGGGCATAATGAGAGAACTGATCATACCTCTCTTCCTCCATGAAAAATCCAGTAGAGTGGATGATGAATTGATCACATTACGAACGTAGGTATGGAGAGCTTAGCGCCTTTGGAATTTGTCGATAGGAAAGATATGTTATTGATCAGGTACTTGCAAATCCTCTGCAGTGGGAGGCTGGAAATACTCTATGAGTCATTGGGGTGTTGGGTTTTTACGATTTTTTTCAATAACTCAAATCAGTTCATCAACCCTTTGATCTGTAGGGCTAGTGTTTCATAGCCATGTCCAGATGCCAGATCATATGCTTCGTGAATCATGACATCCGCCTCGAGAGTCTTTCCTTGCTGATTTAGGATCAATGACTGGTTAGCAAGAGATATAGCAAGAGATTCAACTTTACCCAATTCACGGCAGATACGTTCTTTCTCCTTGTGGAGTTTCATCGCACCGTCAAGGTCACCACGAGCCTTCAGGATCAAAGCCTGGTTACCAAGCGATGCCTGCAGACCATCAACATTACCCAATTCACGGCAGATACGTTCCTGTTCTTT